>JAXHTF010000143.1 GCA_034211275.1 Acidobacteriota bacterium | reverse complement strand
TGCGGTGGTAGAGGATGCGGGTGGGGCGGGGCACCGCCGGATCTTCGTAGAGGTAGTCGGTGACGTGGAGGGTCCAGCCCTCACCGCGGGCGGGCTCCGGCAGACGCGCCAGGACTCGCTCGATATCCGGCTCCTCCGGCAGCCAGGTCGGAGCCTCGAGGATCGGGTGGACGGGCCGCTCGCCCGTTAGCTCATCCGTCACCTTGTCTCTCTGCTGGCCGAGGGCCGAGTCCCTGCCGAGGCGTGAGTTCGGCCGAACCGTTGGGCCTGGCTCGAAGAGCTGGCCGCTGCCGCGCACCGGCGCCGGTTCCGGCCAGCGCCAGCCGACTTCCCGGTAGTAGGGCTGGAGGAGTTGGGGCCAGAAGAGCAGCGGCTCATCCTCCCAGCTGCTCAGAGGATGGAGCTCCTCCTCGTCCTCACCCGGAGCGTTCCACGCGGCCCAGGCGGTGTTGCGCTCGGGGGTGCGGAAGATCCAGCGGTCGAGGCCGTAGGCGGCCCACAGCTCACCCCTGCTGGGAGCGGTGCGGCCGTTCCAGGCGTAGCACTCGCGGATCAGCTCGTGGAGCTCGGGGACTTGGGACGTGCGCTCGATCTCGAAATGACACTCCCGCAGCAGGGGATTGAAGTAGGGCGGCTCGACGTCCAGGGCGTAGCCTTTCCCGTCCTCCGTCAGCCGGCCGTAGGCGGTGACGGTGACCTTCTCCAGGTCTCCGCCCTGGCGGTGCCGGGCGCGCAGCAGCGGCCGGCCCTGGAGCGGCGGGGATTGGCCCGTCACGGAGGTCACCAGGCCGCCGCGGGCATTGCGCCGGCGCACCAGGCCGAAGCCGCGGAAGGCGCCGTCGGCGTGGAGGCCCCAGCCGTAGCCCATCTCCTCTCGTCCGGAGGCGCCGTCGGCAGCGGTGAGAACCTCCGCCGAGCTGCGCAGCTCGATGTTGTCGTAGAGCAGGGAGGTGCCGGTGAAACCCCATTCCAGGTGCGTGCGACCTCCCCAGCTGCCGTCGCTGGAAGTCACCCGCCCTTGACTCACCGTCCGCTCCGACCAGCGGATGCCCGCGCACCAGCCGCTCTGGTCGCAGGAGCTTTGCCGGCGCTCTTTGTCCCAGCGCAACTCCAGGAGGTCCGGGAATCCGTCGCCGTCGAAGTCGGCGATCACCGGCACGGAAAGATTCTGGTGCTCCGGCTCGTCGAAGCAATCGTTGCCCTGGTCCGGATATTCGTGCAGGGGAAGCTGGAGGAGCTCGTCCGGAGCCCAGGGATTCTGCGCTCCTCCGACGGTGCCGCGGGAGAAGCCATAGGCCACTCCCCGCCAGGAGGCGACGGCCACGTAGGGCTCGGAGCCGGAGGGGCGCAGGCCGTGGAGCAGCTCCGGGGTGCCGCTGCGGTCCAAATCCTGGAGCGCCCGGTAGGTGGTGAAGTACCAGCCGGGCCAGCCGGGATAGTGATGGTAGGTGGGAGCCCCGGCGTGGAGCCTGGAGTCGACGAAGTGGCCGTAGCCGTCGCCGAAGAAAATGCGGCTGTAGACGCTTTGGGTGTCCGGTCGCCACTGGCAGGGTTCTTCGTCGCCGCTGGGGGGCGGATCGGGGCAGGCCGAAAAGTTCAGATGTTGTTCCCAGCGCTGGTAGAAGGCGTAGAGCAGGTCGGCGATGCCGTCGCCGTTGACGTCGTGGAAGCTCGCCTGCTCGGCGGCGAAGAGGGCCGGCGTCCAATCCGGATTGAGGTCCGGGATTTCCATCTCCAATGCCTTGATGCCCAGGGCGTCCAGGGGCACCTGCAGATCCTGCCAGTCCGCCTCGGCGAACCACGGGTCTTCTCCCCGATTGCGCAGCCAGCGGGTGCGGCCCCGGCCGGGGCAGTCGTCGGTCTTGGTGTGGCTTCGCCGAACCAGGTCCGGGTAGCCGTCGCCGTCGATGTCGGCGCTGGTGGCGAAGCGTAGGTCGCATTCGGTCACATCGACCTCGATGGAGCTGAAGTCGTGAAAGACCGGGGTGTAGAGGCGTAGCGCGCCCTGCTCTTCGCCGTCGGGGTAGAGGGCGTCGGTGTAGCCGTCACGGTTGAAATCCGCCAGCAGGAAGGGCTCGTCGGGGCTCAAGTGGCGGTCGGCGAGCTCCAGCCAGGCGTTCGAGCCCGGGTCGTCCTCGTCCTCTTCGAAGGGCTTGCGGTGCTGGCGACCTTGGGCGAGGAAGAGGCGGTCGTCGTACGAGCGGCTGCCGGAGGCGAGGAGGAGCAGGTCCATCTTGCCGTCGCCGTTGACCTCCACCGGCACCGGGGTGATGCGGGTGTCTCCCGGATAGAAGGTCAGGCCGGGAGCCCGGACGAGCTCGGTGATGTTCTCTTCGTCGCTCCATTGGGAGGCTCGAAGCGGCTCGTGATGGGTCTCCAGGCAGCGCAGGGTCCGCCGGCGGCTGGGCTCCTCGGGATCGACCCGGACCACCCGGCGCAGCAGGGATTGGAGGGGCCGCTCGCCTTCCAGGTCGCGGCTGTCGTCGCCGTTGAGCCGCAGCGGCTCGCCATCGCAATCCTCTCCGCCCTCGTCCTTGTACTCGAGCTCGTAGAGGGCGTAGGTCTCACCGCTGCCGCTGAGCACTTCTACCGCGGTGAGGCGCTGTCCGGAGAAGCTCCGAGTGCCGCCGGCGAAGCTCAGCCGGGGCGCCGGCTGGGGGCCGTAGCGGAAGACGACCTCGCCGAGAGCTTGGCTGCTAGCTTCTTGGGAGGCCGCGGCGAACCACTCGATGCGCTCCAACAGCAGTCGCCGTCCGTCCCCCGGGCCGTAGAGGGCGCCGACCTTCTCCGGCATGGGCTCGACGGTGTAGTGGTAGAGCATCCAGTTGCCGTAGGGATCCTCGACCCGGGAGAGCATCCAGCGGGCGGTGTTGCAGCGGGGGAGAGGCTCTGCCTCGGTCACCGAGCAGGGGCCGGTGGCGGTGTCGAAGGTGCTGGGAGGAGAGACTGGGCCGGAGGTGTCGAGATCCAGAGCTCCAGCGTGGGGGCGGGCTCGGCCGTGGATCCGCGGGTCGTCTCGATGCACCAGGCGTTGGGTGGCGTTGACGCCGGTGGGGCCGAGGAAGGCTCCGAATCTCGGAATCGTAGCTCCTTGGACTAGTTTCTCTCTCGCCCGGGCTCCTCGGATCCGGGCTCCCACGCCACCCTCCGCGCCGGCATCCCCATCGCTGAAGAACCGCTGGCCGTAAACCCAGGTCCAGCCGTCGCGGGTGCGGGTCCAGGTGTTGGAGGCGCGGTGCCAGCGGATGACGTCCCCGCGGTCGTCTTCCAGACGGTAGAGCTCCTGGCGGAGTTCCATCCCGGCCTGTGTCCCCGGTCTGGCCCTTTCCACCCGCGAAGGGAGGCCCGAGCCATGAGCGGCGCTCCCGAGGTCTCCTTCCACCGGAACCAGGGCCTGCCCGTCGAGGAGATAGAGATCTTCCTTCGTGTGTCCGGGCACCCCGCCGGTGGCGGAGCGGCGCACGATGCTGCCCCCGGCGGAGAGCACGAAACCGTCCCCCACCACGGACCCGCGGGCGTCCTTGGCGTGCAGCAGCACGATCCGCGGAGCAAATCCCCGCGGCGACGGCGGCATTTCGAATACCAGCTGGTCCGCCCAATCTCCCTGGGTCTCGCCGGCGGCGGTCTCGATGGGCTCGGTGAGGGGGGCTACGGCTTGCGCCGCGGGGGCTGCCAGGACGGCTGCCAGGAGGCCGAAGACAAAGCACAGCAGGGGACGGCGGCGGCATTGGAGCATTCTGCCTGTTCTCCCAAGCCTTGCCGCCGTTCCCGGGAGCGATTTTGGAAAGGGCAGTCCTCACCCTCGTGGGAGGGCTGCGGAACCAAGGCTTCTAGATTGTTCGGGCGAAGCTATCACTCTTGCCGAGTGGCTTGGAGGGGCCGGCCAGGGGTTTCCTCGGTAGTGCCTGACCTGAATTCTGCCGGCTGTAGAGGCTTATCGAGCAGCTCGGAGGCGGATAGCTCGATCTGGTGAGAGATTTCAGCGTTGAATGCGTCGTTGGAGCCAAGCCCTCACCCCCTCCGGTCCCCCTCTCCCAGCCTCCGCCCCACCTGCCGGTAGAGGGGGAAGCTCACCGCTCGGCATTCGAGCGAAAGAGGATCGGCTACCCGAAGATCTCCGGGGCAGGGTGGGGGTGTCGTCCCGCCAGGGACGAGATGCACTAGCGAGGGGTTTCAACCCCTCGCGGGGGGCTTGGAGCTTGAGGGTTCTAGAAGAAAAAGCCCTCCCCCGGTACGATCCCCCGCCCCCGACGCTGGAGCGTCTCCCCAGTGCTCCCACGCCGGAGCGTGGGAGCCAGGGCTTAGTGACCCGCAGAGTCCGAGCTCACCCCAACCCCACCGCCTCCGCATCGCGGTCGCTGAGCCAGCCGCCGTCGCTGCGCTGGGCGACGGTTTCGTCCCGGCGCCAGGAGCGCTCGCAGCGGGGCTCCTCCCGGAGGTCCTGGACCTCCACCGCCGTCGCCGTCGCCGAGCGCTCGACTCGGGAGACGCCGAAGACGTCCGCCAGCTCCGCCGCGAAGGGTTCCAGGGCGCCGTCGGCGTCGGGCACGGTGACGCCGGCGTCGAGGGGATTCTCGATGCCCCGGGCCTTGGAGCCTTCGAGGGCCTTGGCTACGGCCTCGCGCACGGCGAGCACCTGCGCCCAGCCGGCGTCGGCCTGGTAGTCGAGCTGCGGATAGGTCGCCAGGTGCAGGCAGGCGTCGTCGTCTCCCAAGAGCGCCCGCCAGGCCTCGTCGGCGGTGTGGGGGAGGATCGGCCCGAGGAGCGCCACCAGCACCTGGGAGATCTGCCACAGCGCGCTTTGGGTGGACCGCCGCCGGGGGGAGTCGGCGCGGTCGCAGTACAGGCGATCCTTCACCGCGTTGAGGTACACCGCGGAGAGGGTCTCGTTGCAGAAATCGAAGAGCAGCAGGTGGGCCTGGCGGAATTGATAGCCGTCGTAGGCCGCCAGCACCTTGCGCCGCAGCTCCGCCGTGCGCTCCAGCGCCCAGGCGTCGAGAGAGAAGGCGTCGATCTCCTCCAAGGTCGCCGCCTTCTCCGGGTCGAAGTCGTGGAGGTTCGAGAGCAGGAAGCGCAGCGTGTTGCGCACCTTGCGGTAGGACTCACCGGCGATCTCGAAATACTCCAGGTCGACCTTGATGTCGTTCTCGAAGGCCAGGGAGCTGACCCACCAGCGGCAGACGTCGGCGCCGAAATCCTGCAGCAGATCCTCCACCTGGAGGGCGTTGCCCAGGGATTTGCTCATCTTCTTGCCGTCCTTGTCGACCATGAAGCCGTGGGTCAGCAGCGCTTCGAAGGGCGGCTGACCGGTGGCTCCCAGGCCCGGGAGTAGCGAGAGCTGGAACCAGCCGCGGTGCTGGTCTGAGCCTTCCAGGTAGAGCTTCACCGGGAAGCCCAGGCCGCGGCGGCGCATCACCGCGTTCCACGACGAGCCGGACTCGAACCAGACGTCGAAGATGTCGTACATCTTGACCAGGCTCTCGACCTCCAGACCCTCCGGCGCCTCTGGATCCGCCGCGGCGTCATAGTGCGCCAGCAGCGTCGCCGCATCGGCAGTGAACCAGGCGTCGCTGCCCTTCTGCACGAAGACCTGCGCCACCGCCCGCACCGAGGCGGTGGTGAGGAAGGTCGAGCCGTCGGGACGGCGGAAGGCGGGGATGGGGAGGCCCCAGGCCCGCTGCCGCGAGATGCACCAATCCGGCCGCGCCTCGAGCATGCCCTTGAGGCGCTTGGCGCCCCAGGCGGGGACGAAGCGGATCTTCGACTCCGTCGCCTCCAGGGCCATCTCCCGCAGGGATCGGCCGTCCCGCTCCGTGGGCCGATCGACGCCGATGAACCACTGCTCCGTGCAGCGGAAGATCACCGGCGTCTTGGAACGCCAGTCGTGGGGATAGGAGTGGCTGAACTCGAAGTGGTGGTAGAGGTGGCCGCTCTCCTGCAGGTGCTCGATGATCTTGGGATTGGCGTCCCACACCGAGAGCCCCCGGAGCCACTCCGGCACCGTGTCGTCGTAGGTGCCGTCGCCGCGCACCGGCGAGTAGATCTCCAGCCCTTCCTTGAGGCCGGTGACGTAGTCCTCCTGGCCGTGCCCGGGGGCCGTGTGCACCAGGCCGGTGCCGTCCTCCAGAGTGACGTAGTCGGCCTCGACGATCTTCCCCTGATTGCCGGAGAAGGCACGCTCGACGAAGGGATGGCCATAGCGCAGCCCCAGGAGCTTGTCGCCGGTGGTCTGACCCAACACCTCCAGATCCTCCCGCCCGGCCACCTTCGCCACCGTCGGCACCAGGTCGCTGGCGATGACCGTGGCGTGGTCGCCGACCTTGACCAGCGAATATTGGAAGCTGCGGTGCACGGCGATGAGCACGTTGGCGGGGAGGGTCCAGGGGGTGGTAGTCCAGATCAGGAAACCCGGAGTGAGCCCGCTGAGCTCGCCGCTATCGACACCGAAGGCCTCCGCCACCGCCGCCGAATCCTCGGCGTCGAAGTGCACGTAGATGGAGGGATCCCGCCGATCCTTGTACTCCAGCTCCGCCTCCGCCAGGGCGGTCTCGTTGGCGATGGACCAATGCACCGGCTTCAAGGCGCGGTAGACCAACCCCTGCTCCAGCAAATCGCCGAAAACCTCCAGCACCGAGGCTTCGTAGCCGGGGTTCATGGTCATGTAAGGATTGTCGTAATCCGCCAGGGTCAGCAGCCGCTCCAGCTGCGCCGCCTGCACCTTCTTATACTTCTCGGCGTAGCGGGCACACTCCCGCCGCACCGCCATGCGCCGGGTGTCCTCGTCCAGGCCGGCGATCTTCTCCATCTTTCCGGACTCCACCAGCTCGATCATCACCCGATGCTCGATGGGCAGTCCGTGGCAATCCCAGCCGGGCACGAAGGGGCAATAGTTCCCCGCCATGTTGCGGCTGCGCACCACGATGTCCTTGAGCACCTTGTTGAGCAAGTGGCCGACGTGGATCTCGCCGTTGGCGTAGGGCGGGCCGTCGTGGAAGGGGAAGGGCTCCGCCTCCTTGCGAGCCTCCATCAGCTGCCGGTAGAGATCCTCCTTCTGCCAGCGCTTCAGGCTCTGGGGCTCGTTCTGCGCCAGGTTGGCGCGCATGGGGAAGGGGGTCTTGGGCAGGTTGAGACTCTTCTTATAGCGCTTCTTGCGCTCTTTCTCGTCCGCCACCTGGGTCGTATCGCTCATGGCTTTCCTATCCTGGAGGCTCGCCGCTAGGGAGCTCTCCGCCCGTTGGGATGATTTCGAGAATTGATCACGGGGCCGGCCCCGGCAGGACCTCCCCAACGAAAAAGGCCCCGCCCGAGGGCGAGGCCAGCTTCGTCACACGCTCGTGCCGGGCCCCGCCTAGCTGGGGCTGATAATCACGGCGGTACGGGTCGCGAGCGCGTTCATAGGCTCTAAGGATGCGCGAAAGTGGGGGTGGGCGTCAAGTTTCGGGCGAGCCGGTCGTGTTCTGAACCGAGACTTCTCGGCCGGCAGAGCTCATTCAGCAGCTCGGAAGCAGCTAGTTTCCTCTGGTGCAAGAATTCCGTGGCGGCTTCTTCCAACTCCTCGCTCCCAACGCTGCCCTAGCAGCCCGTAGCAAAAGTCGAGCCGCGCTACGAGCGGCCCTTTTCCGCCGAATCTTCGTTCGAAAACCTCGCCGATACCCGCATCGCCTGCGGTTTTCCGGCCTCGATTCGGCGAAAAATTGCTCGCTCTCGCAGGCGTCTGAATTTCACCACGGGCTGCTAGCAGCCGGGTATGCTTCTCTGAATCACCCGCGAAGACGAAAATAGGTTCTTGCCGCCGGGGGGGCGGAGAGTTCCTGCCGCCCCTCCGGGGCTTGGGAGTTCTTCGGTTCGCACCCCCGGGGCTCGCGCCCCGGGCTAGATGCTTCCGCCCCTCCGGGGCTCTGCTGTGCCACCGGAGCTCCGGCGTGGCGAGGGAGCACCCCCGGGGCTTGCGCCCCGGGCTAGATGCTTCCGCCCCTCCGGGGCTCTGCTGTGCCACCGGAGCTGCGGCGTGGCGAGGAAGCTCTAATGCGGCTCGCAGGAAGCTCCTAGAGTGAAATTTGCCGGTCGAAGACAGTGCCAGGGCCCAAAGCCGACGAATCTACCGGCCTGGAGCCTTCTGCGGTTAGCCTGACGCCATGAAGATCTCACCGCCGCGTCCCCTCGCCCGCGCTCGCCGCGCCGCATCATCCCTCTCGATGGCGCACCTCGCCGTGCTGACCGTGCTGGTCTTGCTGCTCGTCGTCCTCCTGTCGAGCAGCCCGGCGCTGGCTCAGCCTGCCACCTCCGCAGCCACCGATCCCGGCTGGACCCAATGGCGCGGTCCGGAGCGTGACGGCTCGGCCCCCGGCGCTCCCTGGCCGGATTCCCTGGCGGGGCTGGAGGTGAGCTGGCAGCTGGAGGGCTTGGGGCCCAGCTACTCCGGTCCCATCGTCGCCGGGGATCGGGTCTTCATCACCGAGACCGTCGGCGGCGACACCGAGGTGGTGCGCGCCCTGGACCGCGCCACCGGTAAGGAGCTGTGGCGGGCCTCCTGGCCGGGCAAGGGATCAGTCCCCTTCTTCGCCGCCGCCAACGGCGATTGGATCCGCTCGACCCCCGCCTACGACGGCCAAACCCTCTTCGTCGGCGGCATGAATGAGCTTTTCTCCGCCTTCGACGGCGCCACCGGCGAGCTCCTCTGGCGCATCGACTTCCCCCAACGCTTCGGCACCGACGTGCCCAGCTCCGGCTTCTCCAGCTCGCCGCTGGTGGACGGGCAGCACGTCTACGTCCAGGCCGCCAACTCGGTGGTGAAGCTGGCCAAGGCCACCGGCGAGGTGGTTTGGCGCAGCGCCGTGGCGGACGGCGAGATGACCTCCGACGGCGCTTTCTCCTCGCCGGTGCTGACCTCCCTCGACGGCCAGCGCCAGCTGCTGGTGCAGAGCCGCTCTCACCTTCAAGGCCTCGATCCGGAGAGCGGCGAGGTGCTGTGGCAGGAAGAAGTGCCCAACTTCCGCGGCATGAACATCCTCACCCCCACCGTCTACCGCACGGCCAACCAGCCCGACGCCGTCTTCACCTCCAGCCACCGCAACGGCTCGCGGCTCTACCGGGTGCGGGCGGCGGAGGACGGGTGGAGCAGTGAAGAGGAGTGGACCTTCAAGGCCAGCGGCAATATGTCGTCCCCGGTGATCCTCGACGGCCACGCCTACCTGCACCTGGGCAACGGCCGCTTCACCTGCATCGACCTGGCAACCGGCGAATCTCCGTGGACCACCACCCCCTTCGGCAAGTACTGGAGCGTGGCCGTCCGCGGCGACCGCCTCCTAGCCCTCGACGAGCGCGGCGAACTCCTCCTGATCCACCCCACCGCCAAAGAATTCCGCCTCCTCGACCGCCGCCAGGTCAGCGAAGAAGAAGCCTGGGCCCACCTCGCGGTCGCCGGCGACGAGGTCTTCGTGCGCAGCCTGCATGGGATGGTGGCGTATCGCTGGCCCCATGGGCCAAGCACGGATGGCACAACGGAGCCCCGGAGGGGCGGAGGCATCTAGCCCGGGGCGCGAGCCCCGGGTGTGCGATCCGAATCACCCGCGAGGACGAAATACCTCCCGGCAGCCAACCAGAGGTAGGGGCAGGTCTTGTGCCTGCCCTCGATGCTCACGGGCATTCGCCACAACGGAGCCCCGGCAGCACAGCGGAGCCCCGGAGGGGCGGAGGCATCTAGCCCGGGGCGCGAGCCCCGGGTATGCGATCCGAATCACCCGCGGGGATGAAATACCTGCTGGCAGCCAACCAGAAGTAGGGGCAGGTCTTGTGCCTGCCCTCGATGCTCACGGGCATTCGCCACAACGGAGCCCCGGCGGCACAACGGAGCCCCGGAGGGGCGAAGGCATCTAGCCCGGGGCGCGAGCCCCGGGTGTGTGATCCGAAGAATTCCCAAGCCCCGGAGGGGCGACAGGAGCTTCCATCGATCAGTGAGTCCCCGATGAATCACCCAGTCACCCCCGATGGCCGCTACTTTGTCGTTCGGGGTCGCCTCTGGCGCATGGCGAATCCAGACTTGCCGGAAGCTCGGCGGCAAGCCTTGGTGGCTCAATTGATGGGAGCGCGGTCGAAGCTCGGGCATGCCCGGAGGACCGGGGACGACCCGGCCCGGCTCGAGGCCCGTCGCCTCATCGAGGAGGCCAAGGTCGCTCTCGGAGAACGGGGCGATCCGTGGTGGACGGACGGTGCCCCGGACTACAACCGGCGCATGGCGATCAACACTCCGTATCGGGAGTGGTTCGAAGGGCTTTCTAAGTCGAACCAGTAAAGCCTTTACCGCTCGGCTCGAGCCTCCGCTCAACCCGGCCAGCGGCCTGGGTGGCCACCGGCATGAAAAAGAAGCCAACCGCGGCGGTCGGGGCAGTCTCTCTGAGCTCCACCGCTGCGTCGACCTACCTGGTCCGGGTTGTCCTGGTGCTCGTAGAAGAAGGTTGGTTCGTGGTGGGCATGGAATCCGACGGGTCGGAGTACAGGGTGCGACTCGTCATCTGCTACCCCTACATCGGGTTTCAGCACGCCCGGCGAATCCAGGATGGCTGAGTCACCGTGGAGGAGAAATCTTCCCTCCTGCCTCCCGCCACCACGACTTCCAAAAAGCTGCCTATCCGACAGCGCCTATACGACAGATAGCGATCTGCCTATCCGACAGGCCTCCCTGTCGCATAGGCAGCCAGGGAGCCTGCTATTCGTCCCATAACAAAAGGGAGTACTCGTTATCGCGTCTTGCCTCAGCGGTGAAGCTTGTCGGATAGGCAAAAACCCCGCGACAGACCCTGTCGTGGCTCGCATATTGGACAGGCCCCGAGATTGACGCTAGTTCCTCCGACGCCGTATGATGAAGAAAAAGAGCATCTTGTAAGGGGAGAGAGTCTTGACCCAGAGGTCCCAGATGCCGTGTAGGCAGATTGTGGCAAGAGGTAGTCAATCTAAGGTTAGCCGTCTCGGGTTCTTGCAGGGTAGTTGCGCGCCAGACCTCTTTGTCAATCAATGAGCGAGGCACCCGAAAAGGGCAATGGGTCAAGACAGGATGAAACGAACGCGAGGGCGAGCAGACCCAGCACGACTGATGCGGAAGTACGCCCGGGATAACCTCGGGAAGCGTCTCTTGGAGATTGAGAAGCACTTGAGGAAGGAGATCTCCGCCGCAGAGACCGAGGCCGAGAGCTCAAGAGAACTGCGAGAGAGCTTGGAATTTGCTCTCAAGGCGGCGACCTATGAGTCGGCCAGGGAGGTTGCTTCCGTCCTGAACCCTGTCTACGGGATAACCGACAATCCACTGACTCCGAACGACCCAAGGAGGGTCAAGCGGGACATCAAGATCGCTATCAAGCGAGCTGCGCGGAAGCTAGAGCGACCGGTCCTTGCCAAGCTTCGGTCGCATGGTGTTACCGAACGACCCCAGCAAGCCTATTTTCCCCGGATGATCGCTCTTATTCTGGAGGAGGCTGAGACCTTCTCTAGACGTCGTGATCAGGGAATTGACGTTAAGCCTAGAGAAAAGGCGAACATGATTCCTGCTAACACCACTGATCTCAGTATTCTGTTCTTGGCCGCCAACCCAGACCAGACTTCGCGTCTGCAGCTGGACGAGGAGGCGCGTCTCATCTTAAAGCGGATCCGCTCCGGTTCGCACAGGGACGCTATCAGGCTGGAAACAAGGTGGGCTGTCAGACTTGACGACATTCTCGAGGCTCTCAATGAACTCCGTCCGAAGATTGTTCACTTCAGCGGTCACGGTGAAGCGGGCGCAGCGGGCGGAATCTGTATCGTGCAGAACGATGGCGCACCGCGACTGCTATCAGCAGAGCAGCTGTTGGACCTGTTTATCCCATTCGTTCCAAGTGTTCAGGTAGTCGTTCTGAACTCTTGCCATTCGGAGTCACAGGCTCTGGCCATCTCTCGGATCGTGGATTTCACCGTAGGCATGAGGGCTGGAGTGGGTGATGGTGCGGCGCGCGACTTCTCAGGTCAGTTTTATAGCGCGCTTGCCTTTGGTAGGCCCGTCGATGAAGCTTTTCAGCAGGCGGTCGCCAAGTTGAAGATTGATCATCCTGCAGAGTCGAATACCCCCACACTAATCCAAAGGCCCGGTGCGGAGAGTCAAGTCGGTGTGGTCCTTAGGGCTCCAAAGGAATCCGACTTTCGGTCTCTTGCTTCTCTGCTGAATTCACTCTACAGAGGATTCTTTTCTTCTCGTTCTTCGGACATCTCGCTCTTGGCATCTGCGGCGACAGCGCTAGAGAAGAGCGGAGGGCGAGGAAGCGGGTCAGCGTCGGCTGGCAAGCAAGTCTTGGGTGGAATTGAGAAAGACCTGAAAGCGGTAAAGGCTCTGTCAGCAGGCCTCAAGGAAGTACTCGACCGCCGGAAGGATTCGTTTCATCCTCTGGCCATAGAGAAGGCGCAGTCGATACTCGACCAATGCGCTCCGTATGTCCAACGAGGAGACGATGTCCTCGGAAACCTTCGCACTCCTCTTCAGGCAATGGCTCTGCTCTCAAGGGTTCGCACGGAGGAGGCACAGTTGCTACCGCCGGACAACGCGAGTGAGATCGCGCGGACTGTTTCGAGCTACTGCAGGACGTGCGTCTCCTTATCGCGTACTGTCTCGGTGGAATTCGGAAAGTTCTCGGAGTACGTTCCCGACGTGCTCAGGTCGCAGCTCAGGTTCGAGAACTGGAGGTATGAGAAGCATGAATAGCATTCCAGGCGTAGGGATCGGGGTCGACGGCCAACAAATCGCTCCACCGATCACCGCTCGGCTTTGCCTTGGCAGTCGGTGTTCCGGTGGGTTGGCCGCTGACTCATCTTCGAACAGCCATCGCCAGCGGCGTCGGTGAGCTTCGAACGTTGGGCGGTCGGCGCGATCACGTCACTTTGGGGAGGAGATAGCAGGTGGCAGGGGCAGGTAAGGCGATTAGATATCTTTCCGCAGTGCTGGCCGTAACGACAGCCACGGCGCTCGCTATTCTATGGGTTTCGTTAGGCACCAAGAGTATTAGCGAAGCGGCTTCTTGGCTGGAGTTGGTTACGCAGATTGTTCCCAGCTTGATCGCCGCGCTGGTCGCGTATGCGGCGGTGTACTTCATTCTTGAACGACAAGGAGTCTTCCACGCAGGTTCTGCCGAGGAGCGCTATTCGAGAATCGCGAAAGAGCTATTTGAGTATGCCCACGGTGATCCGAGCCGAGGCCCTGGAGCAGAGTACGACCTAAGCGGGCGCTGGAGGATGTGGGACTGGCGCCACAATAACGTAGAAGATCGAAAACTTGCGTTCTCGGAGAGCGCGCAAATCTATCAGGACGGAAGAGCCGTCTGGGGGGTGTTCAGCACTCTCCAGGGCCCCAAGAGGAACGGCCAACCAACGAAGAGCTACTACTCATTCAAGGCAGATCTAGCTGGCGATATATTGACCGGTACTTGGTGGCAGATTAAGGACAAGAATCCGTGGAAGGGTGCCTTCCAGTTTAAGTTTATACCGGGTACCGGTGGTAGGGAGATCATGGTAGGGCAGTGGGTAGGTTACAAGTCCGACAGAACCGAGATCAACAGCGGACACTGGGAGTGGGCTCGACCAGGGCACCTCCTACCTTCCGAGAGGGCCGGTGTAGGTACCAGTTACGAAGCTAGAGATTTGGCAACCGACTCTTCTGCGGTTTCGGATTCATGATTCAGGGAACCGCCCAACCCTGGCTTTGCACACGGACCGGCTCCGCGCTTCGCGCTCCACTGGCCGGTGAAAGCCCAACCGTTAGCTGTCTTCGACCGTAGCAAGATGCCCGAGCATTCGAGACAGGAGCTGAGGGTCTTCGAGAGGTTCTCGGAGTATTGCCCACTTCGCATCGATCCGACCTCGATAGAAAAGAGAGAACCACCCCGGCCCGACATCTACTGCCGAACCGAAGACGGTAAGGAACTCGCCTTCGAGTTGGTAGAAGTAGTAGATCGCGACCTGGCGACCGCAACCTCGCAGCAGTTGCGTTTGGAGCGGCTGCTGCTCGACGCGGTCGCCGGGGATAGCCACTTCAGGGCCAACTTCGATGACGCTCTAATCTCAGTTGTTTTCGATCGAAGTTCATCCATGCAACGCCGGCGGAACGCAGCAGCTGCAGTAGTCGAATATCTGAAGCAGTTGAGAGGTCGGCCGGAGGGCAAGCTGGAGCTCGCTCGCACAGCTCTCTCCACTGAGATAACGCGGCTCGAGGTGGTTCGAGGCGATTCTCCGGGTCCATCCTTCTATGTGGAGGCTGTCACGTCATTCAGCGATCCTACCCTTAAGACCATTAACTCTAAACTCCAGCGCGACTATTCGACGCCAGCAGATCTCCACCTGCTAGGTTATTTTGAGCTGCAGCCGATGGATGTCGGCACTGAGTGGAGGCCAGGCTACCTCCGCCTTGTCAGGCAAGCTCTCAGCGGTAGCCAGTTTCGTAGCGTGTGGCTCTTTGAGCTGAACTCAGGTCGCATCTTGCAGGTGCAGGATAAGCATGATGGAGACAACAGCTAACCCATCGGTGAAGCGGGCACGGCCCTGCGGGCCGCGCCGCTTACCTCAAACACGTTAGAAGACGCTTCTGACTAGCGACCTACGAGGGTACGATGGATATCGAAAAGGCCTACCAAGAACTCGAACGGCATCTGGTTGAAGGTGAGACTCTGCTGGAACAACTCGATCCAGAGGCTGGACTGTCCTGGCGACATCATGAATGGGGCGAGTATGCAAAGACAGTCATTGCGGTGATCGATCCTCATGGCAAAATATTCGAGAAATCGTCACCTGTCGGGATGTTCTACGACGGATGGAACCTCGCAACCTTCTACTGGGAAGATCTTGACAGTGAAACGAACAACAAGAGAAACGTTGGAGGATTCGCGTCCGCCATAGGTGCATTGCGAGCGATCGTCAGGACGCGGCCCGAGCCTCTAAAGGCTACGGAGAAGGAGAAGCAAGACCCAGAGTTAGGGAAAGAGGTCTTCCTGGTCCATGGCCACGACGTGGCGGCCAGGGAACTCGTAGCGCGCTTCCTGCAGCGCATCGGACTCGACGTGACCATCTTGCATGAGATGCCAAACTCCGGGCGAACGATCATTGAGAAGTTCGAGGAACATTCGGAGGTCGGCTACGCAATTGCGCTCATGACCTCCGACGACATCGGCGGCCCCAAAGGCGCGGTGGCTGACAAACTGTCGAAACGTGCCCGCCAGAACGTTGTTTTTGAGTTTGGCTATTTCATGGGAAAGCTCGGTCGAAATCGTGTTTGCGCGCTGGTTGATGAGGGAGTCGAGCGGCCGTCAGACTACTCAGGGCTGGTGTATATACCATTGGACGCAAATGGCGCCTGGCAGTTTGCACTTGCGAAGGACCTGAAGCAAGCGGGGATTGATGTGGATCTTAACAAAGCGATCTGATGAGTATTTGTGCATCGTCTTCTAACCCAGCAGTTCCAGACGCAAGCGCTTCGCGCTGCGCTGAACTGCACTCCGTTCGGCGAACTACCTATGCGTCGCCTTGACGTCCAGAGCGATAGCCTGAACGGAGAAGAGGTTTGATTGGTTCGGCACTGTCAGTGCTATCGAGTGTTGCCGGCCTCCACAGTTGGGTTAGTGGAATCCGGCAGGGCGAAGCACAGGAGTCAATTCTTGATGAACTCAGAACCGCGAACATTGCGATTGAGAAACTTTCAGAGCGGATCTTCTACGCTGAAAGCTTGAAAGAGGTGAGAGCGACGGACAGTGAGGTGCGGCTCCGCGCGATGGAACGCAAGTCGGATGTGTATGCCCTTCTTGAGCCGCTCCAGCGAAGTTTGGGAGAGGATCTTCTGTCGACAGCGATGCTCTCGACGACAGAGAAACTCCAAGCTGCGTTCCGGGAGGATCCCTGGGAAGTTCTCTTCAGCATTCGGCCGCTAGTCAGGGCTAAGGCCCCTTCGAACCCTGACGCCCTGCCCATCATCTTCTCTGATACTGACAGCTACTACGTCGGATGGCAGATGAAGGGAACTTTGCCCTCGCTCTTCGGCTGTGAGTACGACGAAGCAAAGGGACTATTCAAAGGAACAGGAGAAGTGGTTGTCCCGAGTCTGAGTAGCATTGGATCCCCGTCGACTAGAACTGAAGAGAAGAGCCGCGCACGCCATCCGAAGAAGCCGCCAAGACGGTCCAAAGGAGACCAAGATAACTCAGGTCCCGCAGCCACGGCAGGTCCCGTACCCACGGCTCCGCGGGAGAGTCCGCCCCTTTTCGAACACGAAGCAGTCTGCGATACAGCATTCGGTAGACGGAGTGGGTTCCTGGTGAAGCTGACCGAGGGCGGGATATCCTTCAAGGGGAACAGCACTGGCAAGTATGACTTCGATCTGAGTTGGCATGTTTTGGTTGATTCGGAGATCACGGTGACTGCAGCCGATGCATTGATGATCGAGTCGGACAAGGGAGGGCAATACACCATCGTCCTGACGAAGGAAGTTGCCCAGGAACTTGCTGGCGCGATGGCATCGAGAACGAAACCGCGAAACCTGCGACGATGAACGCGAGGGCCGCAGAACACTCGCCTCGAGAAGGGCGGCTGACGCTGCCGCTCATGCGCGAAGCGTTAGTCGGCAAATGAAAAGCATATTGTTAAGTGGCCCTGCCCCGGTTTTGTGGACACTCCAACAGGCGCGATAATGCGTCAGGAGGTCCTGAATGGGAAAGCGACAGAGACGACGGTTCACGGATGAGTACAAGGCCGAGGCGGTGCGCCTGGTCCGCGAGGGAGGGATGACGGTGTCCCAGGCGGCCCGAGATCTGGATTTGACCGAATCCTCGCTGCGCAACTGGGTCAAGCAAGCCGAGGTCGATGACGGTGCCGGCCGCCCTGGAGCCGCCACCAGCGCCGAGCTCGAGGAGCTGCGGCGGCTGCGGCGGGAGAACCGCCAGCTGCGCATGGAACGAGAAATCCTAAAAAAAGCGACGGCCTTCTTCGCGAAGGAAAACGCATGAGATACGCGTTCATCCTGGCGGAGAAGGCCTTCTACCCGGTGACCATTCTGTGCCGCGTCCTGCAAGTCTCGACGAGTGGCTTCTATGCTTGGCTTCGGCGAAAACCCTCGGATCGCGAGTTGCAGGATCGCCGCTTGAAGGCGGAGATTGCGGCGATCCACACGGCCAGCCGCAAGACCTATGGCAGCCCGCGGATTCACGCTGACTTCACCCGCCAGTTGCATAAGGAACCCATTCGAATCGGCGTAAACTACTGAACAGGAGACACTTCCGCTTCAGTTCCGCTTATCGCCCAACCTCACTCCCGGTGAGGTTAGCTGACTGCGTAGT
>JAXHTF010000142.1 GCA_034211275.1 Acidobacteriota bacterium | reverse complement strand
GGGGGACCTGGAGGGGTTGGCGCGGGGGATGGTGGGCCGAGGGGCGGAGGGGGTGTAGCGTTTCGGTGGGTCGGAATGCCGGCGGTTGCGGGAGTTGTTTGGTAGGATAAGACAGTTCTTTGACAGTTGAGGGATTTCTTGGGTCGCCGAAGGCGGTTTCCGGGGATGATTTTGGAGACGGTGACGTTTTTCGTCAACTGGTCCGTAAGTGGCATGGAATCAGCAGGTTACCGAGATTTTTGACGAGAATCGCGGAAATTCACCCCCGGAAGGACGACAAAGGCAATGGAATCAAGTACTTACGAGGGGCCGCTGGAGGCGATTTTTGCCTCCCGGAGGGCGCGGAGAGGCGATTTCGACCTCATCCCCGGAAACGCCCCCGTAACCCCCGTCGCATCAAGCATTTGCAGGGTATGCCCTTGCAGTGCGAAAGGCCAATCTGGGCATGGCGACTGACCGAAAGGGGGTCCGACAGGGCGAAGTTGTCAGCTTGCAGTGCGAAAGGCCAATCTGGGCATGGCGACTCCTCCCCACCGACACGTGTCGAACAGCGAGAACATCTTGCAGTGCGAAAGGCCAATCTAGGCATTGCGACCTACCACCGGCCGAAGCCACCGGAGGAACCAGCCTCTGCGTCTTGCAGTGCGAAAGGCCAAGCTGGGCATGGCGACTTCTTGAGTGGGAACGTGCTGACGGTCAGCAAGGACTCTTCTTGCAGTGCGAAAGGCCAAGCTGGGCATGGCGACTCTCGGCGGGAAGTAGATGGTTATGGTCGAACCCATCGTTACTTGCAGTGCGAAAGGCCAAGCTGGGCATGGCGACCATCCATTCTCTGGCCATATTGATGGCCGAGTCTCTAGATACTTGCAGTGCGAAAGGCCAATCTAGGCATGGCGACTCATAGACGAATTCCGTGCCAACCATCAGACGCAACCATTGCCTTGCAGTGCGAAAGGCCAATCTGGGCATGGCGACTCAGCCAACCTGGCCGGTTGTAGAGCAGAGTAGGCTCTACTTGCAGTGCGAAAGGCCAATCTGGGCATGGCGACTTTCTCTCACTTTGTAGCAGGTAGACTGCGCCTAAGACTGCCTTGCAGTGCGAAAGGCCAATCTGGGCATGGCGACCTTTCTCTACTCTAATGGTGTCGATAGCCACATTATTCTGAACTTGCAGTGCGAAAGGCCAATCTGGACATCGCGACTTCAAGAACTTCGCTCCGTCTTCAATCACTACTATGGCCGTGCAGTGCGAAAGGCCAATCTGGGCATGGCGACCACGAGGGATGCGTCAGTTCGAGACCGTTCCTAGTATCGGCTTGCAGTGCGAAAGGCCAAAATGGGCATCGCGACTTCCTGCCTCTCTTTAAGATAAGCGACCACTTCGTCCATCTTGCAGTGCGAAAGGCCAAGATGGGCATGGCGACTTCTGGCGCCCACAAACGCTAGCTTCGGCGGCGAGGGCTTGCAGCGCGAAAGGCCAATCTGGGCATGGCGACCTTTCTCGAGCTATCGTGATGAGCATTATCCCTGCTGCTTGCAGTGCGAAAGGCCAACCTGAGCATGGCGACCACAGGGTCGCGTGGATGCCGCGGGTGTCGATACATGCTTGCAGTGCGAAAGGCCAAGATGGGCATCGCGACCACAGGAGGAAGACATCCTCACGGGTACGCGGCGAATCCTGCAGTGCGAAAGGCCAAGATGGGCATTGCGACTTCTAGACGGTTGACATCCCAAAGATGCCGAAGGCGAAGACCTGCAGTGCGAAAGGCCAAGATGGGCATCGCGACTTCTGTGGGCCTCCCCGTAACTGCACAGCCACGTGTCGCTTGCAGTGCGAAAGGCCAAGATGGGCATCGCGACTTCTGCTTGAATTCTCGGAAATCCCGTATGGGGCCGACTTAGAGTGCGAAAGGCCAAGATGGGCATCGCGACGAAGGTCCATCGAGAGGCTCAACAGTCACTTTGAACCGCCTTGCAGTGCGAAAGGCCAATCTGGGCATTGCGACCAAAATGGCGATGAGTGCTAGCACAAGAGATATCTTGCGCTTGCAGTGCGAAAGGCCAATCTGGGCATGGCGACACGATGATGTCACCGGTGAGGCGCCCATAGACGTCGTTCACTTGCAGTGCGAAAGGCCAATCTGGGTATTGCGACTGACGGTTTCTATCTCCGAGGGCTGAGTGTCCGTGGTGACAGCTTGCAGCGCGAAAGGCCAATCTGGGCATTGCGACTCATAGCCCCCGCGCTTCTCGTCGTAGCTCCACTCTCTTGCAGTGCGAAAGGCCAATCTGGGCATTGCGACCGAGAGCCCGTGCAGAGTGTGATGTTCTTCACGTCGAGTTCGCAGAGCAAAAGGCCAAGATGGGCATCGCGACTCTGTGACCAGTACGTCGTGCGTCGGAGTTGGCCACCGAAGCTTGCAGTGCGAAAGGCCAAGATGGGCATCGCGACTCAAGGTATGGAGTTCCTTCGCCGAGGTTGCAAGCGATGAATCTTTCAGTGCGAGAGGCCAAGATGGGCTGAGCGGGCGCCAGCCCACCGGAAGCAGCTTCGGCGAGGCTGCAACTCTCACAGTCCGGCACCGCGTGGATGCCCGTGTCCGCGGGCATGACGAAGGCCTGAGAAGGGGCCGCCGGATGAATCCGGCCTCCGGAGTCTGCTCTTTAGGATTGGCGCGCCCCGCTGGAGCGGGGCCTGGGCGGCAACGTGCTCGGGAGCGGGGTGGTTCCCACGGTGGACCGTGGGAACGAGGTGCCGAGGTGACGAGGTGGATTCCGGCGACGGACGATGCAGCCGTTGATTTTCTCTCTGCTAGCCGTCAGCGCTGCGCCAATTCTCCACCTGCAGCTGTGGCTCCAACTTCCGAAGCGTGGTGAAGAGGTGATCTCCGCTGACAAGAATCGCGGCGGTTTCGAGGGCTGTGGCGGCGAGCAGGAAATCCGAGGTGTGGCGGCTCACCGCCTTGGCGCTAGCACCGACTTCCCGTTCATACCGCGCACGCAACTCGCCGTAGAGCTGTGCCCCGTTGAGGGAAAGGGGCAGAATCTCAAACACCTCGAGGAAGGTCGTCCAGGTTCGACGGAGGGCGTCCTGCAGATCCCCTTGGGCTTTGGCAATTCCGTGCTGGTACTCGTAGGCCGAGACCACCGAAATCGCCACCCGGTCGGCTGCGTCGAGGGCGGTCAGCCGTTGCCGCACCACCTGAAAATACGGCCGGGTGCGATCTTCCAGCGCTGTCAGGATGTTGCCGTCGAGCAGGTAGAGAGCCATGAGCAGAGGTCAGAAGGTCAACCGGCACTCTGCCAGGAGATCTTCCGCCTCCTCCGAGCGACCATCGAGAAAGCCTTCCTGATCCAGGCGCTCGGCAAGGGCTTGCCAGCGAGTCTTTGGCTTGCCGGAGGAGGTTGCCTGGGTACCAGCCCTCCCCGAAGCTTGAAAACCGTACCGCTCCAGCTTGGCGACAAACTCGGTCTCTGCATCACCGGTTAGCGCCGCGGCCTCCCGGCGAGAGATCCGCCCCTGCTGGTAGAGGCCTCCGACGATCAAGTAGCGCGCACGCTCCGGATCGTCGCGCAGCTCCGCCGGCAGCGTTGCGGTTTCGGGAAAAGTCACGGTGATGGAGCTCATGGAATCACTCTTCGGGTACTTGATCAGGTGCGGACCTGCAGCGACGCAAAGGCCGCCGGGCAGCCGCTCGACTTCTCTGGATAATACCAGAGCCCCGAAGAACGCCACCTCGCTGACAGCGAAGAGCCAGCATCCAAGCCGTCCACCGTCCGCCCATACTGGCCCTCCGACACTGGCCACCGCCGCTGGGGCCGGGCACGATTGAGATGAGGTAACGACCGCAGGCCGGACGAGGTTCCGGAAATGTGGCTTCTCAACGCCTCACCCCGGACGAGGTCGAGCGCCTCATCGGAGCCGCCAGCCGGCGGGGGGCGGCGGGGTTGCGGCAGCGGGCCTTGATCGCGGTGCTCTACTACGTGAGGGCTGCGGATCGCCGAGGCGCTGGAGCTTCGGCCACGGGATCTCGATCTAAAGAGCGGAGCCGTCAACGTGCGGGATGGCAAGGGCGGGAAACAGCGGGTGGCTGCGTTGAAGCTCGCTTGATGTCGCCCCGAGCTGCGCTATCGTTGAAGTAGCGTCGCAAGCTCGGGCTTGCCTCACCACACCCCGAAGCAGTGTCGCGTTGCACCCCATTTGCACCCCATTGGGGATTTTGGGGCTCCGGCGCCGTTCCGGGCGATTCCCGTAACTTCTTTGTAGAAAGGAGGTTAAGGCTGGTACCGAGGGGCGGGCTTGAACCGCCGACCTCCTGATCCACAGTCAGGCGCTCTAGCCAGCTGAGCTACCTCGGCACAGAGGCGAAATGGTACTGGTTTCTGTGGGGGTGTGTCAAAGGGTCCGTAAGTGTTGGCAGGGCAGGAGTTAGACGGCTAGGAGGAGGTTCTCGGAGAAGCGGTGTTGGGGGTCGTGCCAGCTGTGGGCCAAGCGGAAGCCGGTGGCGGTGGCCAGGGCGGTGAGTTGGTCGCGGTCGTATTTGTGCGAGCTCTCGGTGTGGATGGTCTCGCCAGCGGCGAAGGAGACGGTGAGGTCGAGGTCGCGAATGTGGACCTGCTGAGCCTCGAGGCTCTCCAAATGCATCTCCATACGGCTGCGCTGGTCGTTGTAGATGGCGCGGTGGGCAAAGCGGGGGACGTTGAACTCACCCCCCAACTCGCGGTTGATGCGCACCAGGAGGTTGCGGTTGAAGGCGGCGGTGACGCCCAGGGCGTCGTCGTAGGCGGCCTGGAGGATGGCGCGGTCCTTTTTCAGGTCGGCGCCCAGCAGGAAGGCGTCGCCGGGGTGGAGGATGGCGCGGATGCGGTGCAGGAGGGCGACGGCGGCCTCGTCGGTGAGGTTGCCGATGCTCGAGCCGAGGAAGATGACGGCGGTGCGCTGGCCCTCGGGGGCGGGCTCCCCTTCCCCGGCGAGGAAGCGCAGGGCGCGAGTGTAGTCGGCGGCGAAGGCGGTGATGGAGAGGCCCGGGAAGGCATTGAGGAGCTCGTGGGAGGAGCGCTCGATGATCGACGCGGAGACGTCGATGGGCAGGTAGTGAAGCTCTCCCTGACGCTGCAGCAGGACGTCGAGGATGCGCTTGGTCTTGGTGGAGGTACCGCTGCCCAGCTCGACCAACCGCAGGGGGGACGGCAGGAGCTCGGCGATGGCCTCGCCATGGAGTTGTAGCAGCTCCGCCTCGGTGCGGGTGAGGTAGTACTCCGGCAGCATGGAGATGGCGTCGAAGAGGATCGACCCGAGGGCGTCGTAGAGATATTTGGGCGAGAGATTCTTGGGCTCCTCGGTGAGCCCGCGGCGCACTTCTTCCCCCAAGCTCTCCTCGGCGCCGTCGTGCCCCAGCAGGTGGAGGTCGAAGCGCGAGGAGATCTTGCGATAGCTGGAGCCGGTGCCCTCGGAGGGAAAGCCAGCGGCATCGGACGACGGGGTGGCGTCGGAAGAGGTCACAGGGGGCATGCCTTTCTCGAAGATTCCTGAGATCCGGATTGCCGGGTTCCGAAGTCCTGAGGAGTCGAGTTCCTGAAGACCCGGGCGATCCCGGGGACGAAAGCAGGTTGTGATTGAGAGTCGATGCGGTTGTCGTCGCCCCAGTCCTCGGACGGACGGGGGCTCAGAGCTTGGGCCGTCGCGACTTGAGGTCTAGGGTAGCATCCGTGTCCTGCAATCCGAGGATTCGCCGAGCGGGAGTCAAGGGCAGGTCGTGGCCGGTCATCAGATGCAGCTGTCCCACCGCCTGGAAGAGCAAGACTTCACGGCCGTCCACCGCCTTGAGCCCTCGCTGGCGGCAAGCTTGTACCAGCGACGTCGGGGTCGGGCGGTAGACCAGGTCCACCACCACCGCGTCGGGACTCAGGAGCTCCGGATCGAAGGGCAGGGGATCGTCGTCGCGGCGGCCCAAGGAGGTCGCGTGAACCACTACCTGGGCGCCGGCGGGATCCCAGTCGGCGAGAGGGACGAAGGGCAGCTGGAGGTCCTCGGCGGTTTCTTCTCCACGCTCGACCCCGCGATTGACCAGGGTCACCCGGGCTCCGGCCTGCACCAGGGCCACCGCCGCCGCCCGGCCGGCGCCGCCGCAGCCGAGGACCGCCGCCGGCAGGCCTGCCAGGCTCTCGCAATGAGCCTCCAGAGGGTCGAGAACTCCATCGGGATCGGTCATCTCCGCTTCCCACACGCCGTCATTCCACACCAGGGTGTTGGCAGCGCCAATGCGTTCCGCCAGCGGGCTGGAGGCGCCGGCCACCGCCAGAGCCACCCGCTTGAACGGCGCGGTGACGCTCAATCCGCGCACCGGCAGCCCCACCGCCGGCAGGATCTCGCTCTCCATCACCTCGATCCAGAAGTCGCCGAAGGACTCCGGCTCGAAGGATAGGTAGAGCGCCGGCAGGCCGAGGCGGCGGTAGGCGTCGTTGTGCAGCCGCGGCGAGAGGGAATGCCCCACCGGATTGCCGACAATGCCGTAGAGGCGCTCCACCGGCGGCAGGTGGGGCAGACCAAAATCCTGCACCAGGCGCCGGATGGACCATTGGCCGGGGGCGCCGGGGACCTCGCCGGCGGCACCGTAGACCACCGGTGCGCCGAGGCGCGGAGCCACCAGGCGAGTCCAGGAACCCTCGGCACCGGTGGCGAAGGCCACCAGGTCGTCCCGCTGGAGGTGATGGAGGAGCAGGATGGGCTCCAGGGCCTGGCCCGGCTGGCGGGCCTCGGGAATCATCTTGTAGAGCGCCGCCGGCGTCTCGGACATGGCCTGAAACCGCCGCCGTAGCGCCGGTTCGAGGGTCGGCGGGCCGTGCCAGGAAAGCACCCGCTGAGGAGCCGGAATGGCTTCCAGCACCGGCGCCTCCAGATCCCTCTCCACCTCCAGATCGACGTAATCGTAGGTCTCTGCGGCGGCCCGCAGGCGCTCCCGGCGCTGCTCCGGCGATCCGCGGAAGACCCCTCCCTCTTCGTTGCTGCGCAGCGTGTAGAGCAGGCGGCCGTCGAAGCGGTCCCGCAGCCAGGAAGCCTCCAGATCCCCCACCAAATCTCCCCGCACCTCCAGCCAGGCGGCGGTACCGGAAAGGGCACGGATCTCCTCGCCGTCGGCGGAAGGACGGGTGGTGAGGGTAGCGACGAGCTGGGCCTGGCGCGCGGTCACGATGAGGATTCGGTGGGAGGTTGCAAGAGATCTTTCGTCATGGGTCCATGGCCGGCACCGAACTTACGGTGAGCATCAGACTGCTGCCGGCCCGCTGCTCGGCGGCTCGGCCGCTGAATGTCCCAGGCCGAGGAATCGGGCCGAGGCATCGGACCGAGGAATCGTGGGGGCATTAGAGCTTGCGGCAGGAGGCGCTGTCAACCACCCCATGGCAGCCTCTGCAAGGGGTTCCCGTGGGCCCGCGGGCGGTCCGGGAAGAGATCTCACGCAGGCTGCACGGCCTCCGGTCCCGGAGCTCCATCGTGTTAGCATCTTTGGGATCTCCCACCGGCCGAGACGGTCCGCCGTGGACAGATTCATCATCCGCCCATTTGCCATCAGAGGCCGCCACGCAAGGCCACCACGAGAGGTTCGTTTGTATGAGTGACGTAGAGCGCGAAGTCCTGGATATCGACGTGCTGTTCGTCGGCGCGGGGCCGGCGAGCATGGCCGGCGCATACCACCTGGCCAAGCTCATCGAAGGCCATAACGCCACCGCCGGTGACACCGGCGCCGAACCCATCGAAGTAGAGATCGCGATCCTGGAAAAGGGTCAGGAGATCGGCGCCCACGCCCTTTCCGGCGCGGTGGTGGATCCCAAGGCCTTCCAGGAGCTGTTCCCGGAGGATTGGCAGGACGCGCCCTTCGAAGCGCCGGTGGAGGACGAGAAGCTGTGGTGGATGACCGAGAAGAAGGCACTCTCCATGCCCATCCCGCCGCAGCTGAAGAATAAGGGCAAATACGTCGGCTCCCTGGGCAAGCTCCTCAAATGGATGGAGGGCAAGCTGGAGGACGCGGGGGTGGATATTTTCTGCGAGTTCCCCGCCACCGAAGCGTTGCTGGAGGACGGCCGGGTCATCGGCGTCCGCACCGGCGACCGCGGCGTCGACAAGGACGGCAAGCCCAAGGCCAACTACGAGCCCGGGGTGGACGTGCACTCTCAGGTGGTGGTGTTGGGAGAAGGGCCGCGAGGCACCCTGGCCAAGCAGCTGGACCAGAAGCTGGGCCTCAGCGAGGGCAAGAATCCGCAACTCTACGCCCTGGGCATCAAGGAAGTTTGGGACGTACCGGAGGGCCGGGTGGCGCCGGGGATGGTGATCCACTCGATGAACTGGCCCCTGGGCTTCGACACCTTTGGCGGCGGTTTTATCTACGGCATGGAAGGCAACCAGGTCATCGTCGGTCTGGTGGTGGGGCTGGACTACAAGGACCCCCTGCTCGATCCTCACGAGCAATTCCAGCGTTTCAAGACCCATCCTTCGGTACGCGAGCTGCTGGACGGCGGCACCATGGCGTTCTACGGCGCCAAGGCGATTCCGGAGGGCGGCTGGTGGTCCATGCCCAAACTCTGGGGAAACGGTTTTTTGCTCTGCGGCGACACCGGCGGCTTCCTCGACAGCCAGCGCCTGAAGGGCATCCATCTGGCCATGAAGTCGGGCATGCTGGCGGCGGAGAGCATCTTCGAAGGCCTCAAGGCCGGCGGCGTCGAGGAGCAGCACCTCGCCACGTACCCGCAGAAGGTGGAGGCGAGCTCCATCAAGGATCAGCTCTACCCGGTCCGCAACTTCCACCAGGCCTTCGAGAAGGGGCTGCTGGGAGGCATGGTGCAGGCGGGCCTGGGGATGATCACCGGCGGGCGCGGCTGGGGCCTGTTCAACCGCCTGGACGCCAAGGCCGGCCACCAGCACATGCAGCGCCTCGACCAGCCCGGCGGCCCGCCGCGGGAGGACCAGCGCCACCGCCTGTCTCCGGACGGCGAGCTGACCTTCGACAAGCTGGCGGACGTCTACAACTCGGGCACCGGCCACGAGGAGGATCAGCCGGTGCATCTGCTGGTCCACGACACCAGCATCTGCGAGGACCGCTGTGCCCGGGAATTCGGCAACCCCTGCGAGCAGTTCTGCCCGGCGGCGGTGTACGAGATGGTGGAGGACGCCGACACCCCCTCCGGCAAGCGCCTGCAGATCAACGCCAGCAACTGCGTGCACTGCAAGACCTGCGACATCATGGATCCCTACCAGATCATCACCTGGGTGCCGCCGGAGGGCGGCGGCGGGCCGAGCTACAGCAAGATGTGAGGGAGTTGGTTCCCGCGCTGGAGTATCGGAACCAGTCCTTGGACCAGTCGTCCTCGGAGATGCGAACACCGTCCCGCAACCACCGAAAGCTGTCGTATACTCATTAGAAGGCCTCGACTCTGAGGCCCCAGCGCTGCGCTGAGCATTATGAGAACCCTGCGCCATAAACTTCCCCATCTGGCTCCGCTGACGCTGCTCGTCGCGGCGCTGCTGCTGCTGGGGTCGGGTTTCGAGCTGCACCCTGAGCATTGGGGTCTGCAGCATGGTGTTCAGCATGCCGCTGGGACCGGCCAGACCTACCTGGAGACCTGCCACGACGCCGGTGAGCAAAGCCGGCACGTCGAGGCGGCGCGGCCGGCTCACCGGCAGGATTGCGCCGCCTGCCTGTTCCGGCTACAGGTCTCCGGCGGCGAGCTCAACGCCGCCCCCGAGCTTTACTCTCCCTCCGCCGGCGGCGATGCCGTCGCCGAGGTGCGCCGCGGCCAGCGCGCCACCAGCCTCGATCTCCGCATCCCCCGCGGACCGCCTCTCGCCTGAGTCTCTTTTCCGCTGAGCCCAATCCTAGCGAGCCCTCTTGCCCGCGGCAGCGCCGCCGGCCGAGGAGCTCCAAGTCCTCGAGCCTCGATGGCTCCGCGGGCGCCGATGGCCGAGCTTCGGTCCTCGCCCCGCCGACTCGACTCATCAGCGCACGACTCAGTTTTCGGAGGCAATTCATGCACCGTTCCTTTCATCGTTCTTCGTCGCTCCGCCAGGGCATCCCGTCCACCCCCGTTCTCCTCGGTGTCGCCGAGATGGGCGCTGCCAGAATCTTTTCCCTTCTGGCGGCCCTTCTCCTCGTCCTTCCAGGCCTGCTGGCGGCAGCCCCGCCGCCGCCGCCGGAGGTGCAGCTCGGCGCCATCGAAGGCCGGGTGCTGGACGAAGACGGCGAGCCCATTCCCGGCATCGAGGTCCAGCTCCTGGACCTGCGCCGCACCACCCTCACCGGGAGCGACGGCATCTTTCGCTTCGACGACGTCCTCCCCGGCGATCACCTCCTGGAAGCCAGCAGCCGCGAGAGCGGCAGCGGGGTCCAGCGCATCGAGGTGGCGCCGGGGGAAACCGCCAGCGCCGAGCTGCGGCTGGAGATCTCCCACTTCCGCGACACGGTGGTGGTGAGCGCCAGCGGCGACGCCCGCAGCCGCCTGGAGCTCGCCCAGGCCACCACCATCCTCAGCGGGGACGAGCTCGGCCAGCGGCTGGAGCCGTCCCTGGGGGAGACCCTGGCCAAGGAGCCGGGAATCAGCTCCACCTCCTTCGGCATCGCCGCCAGCCGGCCGGTGATCCGCGGCTTGGGAGGAGACCGGGTGAGCATGCTCGAGAACGGCCTGGGCACCGGCGACGTCTCCAGCACCAGCCCGGACCACGCGGTGAGCATCGAGCCACTGTCGGCGGAACGCATCGAAGTCCTGCGCGGCCCGGCGACCCTGCTCTACGGCTCCAACGCCATCGGCGGCGCGGTCAACGTCATCTCCGGGCGGATTCCCCTCTACCGCAACGATCAGGCCATTGGCGGCTTCGTGGAGATGCGCGGCGCTTCCGCGGCGGATGAGCGCACCGGCAGCGTCAGCCTGGACGGTGGCAGCGACGACTGGGCCTGGCATGTGGACTTCCAGCGCCGGGACACCGAGGACTACGAGATTCCCGGCTTCGCCGAGTCGGCAGCGCTCCGTGCAGAAGAAGAGCACGGGGACGACGACCACGAAGAGGATGAGCACGGCGAAGAAGAGGAGGCTTTCGGCTTCGTCCCCAACAGCGATCTGACCTCCACCTCCGGTAGCGTCGGTTTCTCCCATTTCTTCGGCGACACCGCCGTCATCGGTTTCTCGGTCTCCGGCCTGGACAACGAGTACGGCCTGCCCGGAGGTCACGGTCACGGCGAAGAAGACGACCACGGCGACGACGACCACGGGGACGACGATCACGGGGACGACGATCACGGGGACGACGATCACGGCGAAGAAGAGGAAGAAGGACCGGTGCGGTTGGATCTCAAGAGCCGGCGAGCCGACTTCCATGCCCAGATCACCCGTCCCATGGGTCCTTTCAGCGGCCTCAAGGCCCGCGCCGGGGTCACGGATTACGAGCACGTCGAGCTGGAAGGGGACGAGATCGGCACCTTGTTCACCAACGATTCGTGGGAAGCGCGGGTGGAGCTGGTCCAGAAGGAGCGGGGTAACCTCAAGGGATCCCTCGGCGTCCAGCTCAAAGCTCGAGACCTGGAAGCCATCGGCGAGGAAGCCTTCCTGCCGCCCTCCGACACCGAGAGCCAGGCGATCTTCACCTTTCAGGAGCTCACCCGCGGCGAGATGCGCTACCAATTCGGCCTGCGCTACGAAAACCAGGACGTGGGAGTCGACGTTCCCGGTCTACCGGACCGTTCCTTCGACGGCCTGAGCAGCTCGTTGGGGCTCGTCTGGCAGCCCTCCGGGCAGGAGAACAACGAGGGCTGGGCCCTGGCCGCTTCGCTGGGACGCTCGGTGAAACTCCCCAATTCCGAAGAGCTCTACTCCGACGGTCTCCACGTCGCCACCCAGAGCTTCGAGCTCGGCGACGCGAACTTGGAGGAGGAAGTCAGCCTGGGCCTGGAAGTGGGTCTGCGCAAGCAGAGCGGCCGCCTCACCGGCGAGCTCAGCGTATTCGTCAACCGCTTTGACGACTTCATTTTCCGGCGCTTCACCGGCGAGGAAGAGGAAGGCTTTCCGGTGGTGCAGTACAGCCAGGCGGACGCCGAGTTCCGCGGTGCCGAGCTGGACCTTCGCTATGGGCTCTGGGAAAGCGGCACCCATCATCTCGACCTGGAGCTCTTCGGTGACTACGTACGCGCCGAGCGCCGAGACGAGAATCGGCCTCTGCCGAGTATCCCGCCGCTGAGCTTCGGTACCGGCCTGCACTACCACAGCGGCCCCCTCACCGCCAGCGTCGAGGTCCGGCGTCACGAGGAGCAGGACCGAGTGTCGGAGAACGAGACTCCCACCGACGGCTACACCCTGCTCAACGCCAGCTTCGGACATCGCTTCCTGTTTGGAAACCAGGTGGTGGACGTGCTGCTGCGGGGTCACAATCTCACCGACGAGGACGCCCGCAACCACGTCTCGGTCCTCAAGGACACGGTGCCGCTGCCGGGCCGGGACTTCAGCCTCGCCCTTCGGTTCTGGTTCTGATCCCCCGAAGTGCTTCTTCCTCGGCGGCGGGTCCTCCGTCGCCGAGGAGGTTGTACGACTCCTGGACTTCTCCGCTGCAATTGTTATTATCCGTGTTCGATTCAACGGTCGCTTTCTCTCGAAGAGAAAATTCTCCCTTAGATTATCTTTTTATAATGCCTACGACACGAAAAAACACACAGCAGCGCCAAGCCATCCGCTCCGCCCTCCAGGAGGCCGACCGGCCCTTGAGCCCTACCGAGGTGCTCGAAGCAGCCCAAACGGAAGCGCCGACCCTGGGCATCGCCACCGTCTACCGCAATCTGCGCACTTTGATGGAAGACGGTTGGCTGCAGTCGGTGGGACTGCCGGGCAACCCGGACCGCTACGAGATCGCCGGCAAGGAACATCACCACCACTTCCATTGCCGCGGCTGCGACCGCCTGTTCGAGGTCGCAGACTGCCCCGGCGATCTGCAGAGCATCTGTCCGCAGGGCTTTGCCCTCGATGACCACAAGATCATTCTCTACGGTCATTGCTCCGACTGCTCCGTCTGAGCAAGCGAAGCTCCTAGCGAGCGGATCCCCCAGCAGCGTCTCTCCCCGACCGGCGGTTCCGCCGGATGCTGCCCCTTGCCCGCTGCCTCCGGACTCTGCGACCATACGGCAGCGCTCGTACGCTGCACTGACCTTGGCAGAGCTGCCGGCCTTCCCATGAGCGGGCCCGCCGGCTCCTGCCCGGAGGAAATTCGATGCCCGAATCGTCCCGTGACCGCCGACGCCGGCCCTCATCCATCTTTCGAGAATCCCTCATCCAGCCGAGTCCGGCGCTAATTCTCAGTCTCCTTCTCGGTCTCCTCGCGGGCTGGGCCCCAGCCCTCCCCAGCTACGCCCAGCCGCCGGATCCGGAGCGGGGCGCCTACATCCGCGCTCATTACACCAAGAGCGAGCACCGCATCCCCATGCGCGACGGCACTCACCTCTTCACCGCCGTCTATCGCCCCAACGATCTCACCGACCAGACCTACCCCATCCTGCTGCTGCGCACGCCCTACGATGTCGGCCCCTACGGCGCTGACGCCTACCGGGACCGGCTGGGGCCGGCTCGGGAGTACGAGGAAGAAGGCTTCATCTTCGTCTACCAGGACGTGCGGGGGCGCTGGATGTCCGAGGGCACCTTCGTCAACATGCGTCCCATGGCCTCGCGGCCCTTGGCCCCCGGCGCCATCGACGAGAGCACCGACACCTACGACACCATCCAGTGGCTGCTGGAAAATGTGGAGGGCCACAACGGCAAGGTGGGGATGTGGGGAACCTCCTACCCGGGCTTCTACGCTGCCGCCGGCGCCGCCTACTCCCATCCGGCGCTCAAAGCGGTATCGCCCCAGGCCCCCATCGCCGACTGGTATTGGGACGACATGCACCACCACGGGGCGTTCATCCTGCCCCTGGCGTTCAACTTCTTCTCCCGCTTCGGCCAGCCACGGCCGGAGCCCACGGATCAGCCGGGAGTCCGCTTCCACCACGGCACCGCCGACGGCTACCAGTTCTTCCTCGACCTGGGGCCCCTGAGCAACGTCAACGAGAAGCACTTCAAGGGCGAAATCGAGTTCTGGAATCAGATCGTCGAGCATCCCAACTACGACGACTTCTGGCAGAGCCGCAATCTCCTGCCCCACCTCAACGAGGTGACGGCGGCGATGATGGTGGTGGGCGGCTGGTACGACACGGAGGATCTCTACGGCCCCCTCAACGTCTACCGCAGCCTGGAGGAGAAGAACCCCGGCACCTTCAACATGCTGGTCATGGGACCGTGGCCCCACGGTGGGTGGTACCGCACCGACGGCAGCTCTCTGGGGGAGGCGGACTTCGGGTTTTCCACCTCCAAGTACTACCTCCAGAACGCGGAGCTTCCCTTCTTCCTCCACCACTTGAAGGACACCTCACCGCCGGCGCTGCCGGAGGCGCTGGTCTTCGAGACCGGTGCCAACCGCTGGCGGACTTTTGACGCCTGGCCTCCAAAGGGAGTGGACGAGCAGCATCTCTACCTCCGTGCCGACGGCGACCTGGCCTTCCAACCGCCGACGGAAACCGGCACCGAGGCTGCCGATTCCTACATCAGCGATCCCGACAAGCCGGTGCCTTACACCATGGAGATCACCACCCGCTGGGCGCGCAATTACATGGTCGAGGACCAGCGGTTCGCCGCCTGGCGGCCGGATGTGCTGGTCTACCAGAGCGAGCCTCTGGAGGAGGATCTGACCCTCGCCGGCCCCCTGGACGCGGAGCTCTGGGTCTCCACCACCGGCACCGCCTCGGATTGGGTGGTCAAGGTCATCGACGTCTATCCCACCGACGAAGCCGAGTTCCGCCCCGACGACGGCCGCCGGGGCCCCCGGGGCGACGGCGAGCCGGATCTGCGAGGCACCCAGCGCCTGGTGCGGGGGGAGGTCATCCGCGGCCGCTTCCGCAACGGCTACGAAACCCCCGAGCCTTTCGAACCCGGCGTCGTCACCCGCGTGCCCCTGCGCCTCCACGACGTGCTCCACACCTTCCGCCGCGGTCACCGCATCATGGTGCAGATCCAGAGCACTTGGTTCCCCTTCGTCGATCGCAATCCTCAGAGCTTTGTGCCCAATATCTTCAAGGCCACCGCCGACGACTTCGTCACCGTCACCAACACCGTCCACCGCTCCGCCGAGCATCCCAGCCGCATCCGCGTGGGCGTTCTGGACTGAGCACCGGATCGACCGCAGATGGAGGAGGTATCGACATGAACGCTGCAATCGCCCCAGGAGCTCCCGCTCTGAGACTCGCCCTGGCCCTGCTGGGGGTTCTGGCCCTTCTGGGGGCTCTGGCCCTGCTGGCGAGCCCGGCACCGGCCCTGGCTGAGGAAGCCACCGCGGAGCCCGCTCAGGAGCTCGACCTCGAAGCGCTAGTCGGGAGCATGACCCTCGACGAGAAGATCGGCCAGCTCAACCAGATCCCCGGCGGCCGGAGCAAGAACCTCAACTCCCGCATCGACGCCGGCGAGCACGATCGCATCCGCCGCGGCGCCGTGGGCTCCTACCTGCATGTCGCCGGCGCCGAGGTCCTCGGCGAGCTGCAGCGGGTGGCGGTGGAAGAGTCGCGGCTGGGCATCCCCCTGCTCTTCGCCATGGACGTGGTCCACGGCTACCGCACCATCTTTCCGGTGCCGCTGGCGATGGCCAGCACCTTCGATCCGGAGCTGGTCCGGCGCACCGCCCGGGCAGCGGCGGTGGAAGCCTCCGCCTCGGGGCTGCATTGGACCTTCGCTCCCATGGTGGACATCGCCCGGGACGCCCGCTGGGGACGCATCGTCGAAGGCGCCGGGGAGGATCCCTACCTCGGCGCCCGCATGGCCGCCGCCCAGGTGCAGGGCTTCCAGGGCGAGGACCTCGCCGCCGCCGACACCCTCGCCGCCACCGCCAAGCATTTCGGCGCCTACGGCGCGGCCATCGGCGGCCGAGACTACAACTCCGCCGACCTCTCCCAACGGACCCTGGAAGAGATCTTCCTGCCCCCCTTCTTCGCCGCCCAACAAGTGGGTGCCGCCTCCTTCATGACCGCTTTCAACGACGTCGGCGGCGTCCCCACCACCGCCAACGGTGAGCTGTTGCGGGATCTGCTGCGGGATGGCTGGGGCTACGACGGCGTGGTGCTCAGCGATTGGAACGCCGTCGCCGAGCTGATCGACCACGGCGTCGCCGGCACTCGCCGGGACGCCGCCGCCCTGGCCCTCGCCGCCGGCGTCGACATGGACATGTCGAGCCTGGCCTTCTCCCAGCAGCTGGCCGCCGCGGTGCGGGCCCGGCCGGAGCTCGAGCCCCTCCTCGACCAGGCGGTGCTGCGGGTGCTGCGGATGAAGCAGCGCCTGGGGCTCTTCGACGATCCCTACCGCTACCACGACCCGGCGCGGGAAGCCACCGTGATCCTCAGCCCCGAGCATCGCGCCTTGGCCCGGGAAGCGGCGCGGAAATCGGTGGTCCTGCTGAAGAACGACGACGGCCTCCTGCCCCTGGACCCGGACCTCGAGAGCCTGGCGGTGGTGGGTGCTCTGGCGGACGACGGGCTCTCCGCCCTCGGCTCTTGGCGCGCCCAGGGACGGGCGGAGGATGTGGTTACGTTGGTCGCCGGCCTCCGAGCAGCGCTGCCAGGTAAAACGATTCACTTCGTACCCGGCGCCGACTCCCGCAGAGGCGACACCGACGGAATTCCCGCCGCCGTGGAGCGGGTGAAGGGCAGCGATTTGACCGTGCTGGTGGTGGGCGAGGACTACGATTGGAGCGGCGAGGCCCGCTCGCGCTCGGACCTCGGTCTCCCCGGCGCCCAGCTGCCGCTGGCCCGGGCGGTGCTGTCTCAGGCGCAGGAGAGCGGCAAGCCGGTGGTGGTGCTGCTGCTCAACGGCCGGCCCATGACCCTGCCGTGGCTGGCGGAGCACGCCGGCACCCTGGTAGAAGCCTGGCTGCCGGGGGTCGAGGGCGGCCACGGCATCGCCGACGTGCTCACCGGCAAGGCCGCCCCCGGGGGCAAGCTCCCGGCCTCCTTCCCCCGCACCACCGGCCAGGTCCCCCTCTACTACAACCACCTCAACACCGGCCGCCCGGCGCACCCGGATCCGGAGCGGGACACCGCCCGCTACATGGACCTGCCCATCACCCCCCTCTTCCCCTTCGGTCACGGCCTGAGCTACGCCGACTTCGTCTACTCACCGCTGGAGGTGCAGGTGGCGGAAGACGGCACGGTGACGGCTTCGGTCACCGTCACCCACGCCGGCAACGGGACTGGCGAGCACCATGCTGAGGAAGTCGTCCAGCTCTACGCCCGGGATCCGGTGGCCCGGGTCGCCCGCCCGGTGCAGGAGTTGCGGGGGTTTCACCGCCTCGCCCTGGAGCCGGGAGAGAGCCAGCGGGTGCGCTTCCAGCTGCGGCCGGAGCAATTCGCGATCTACCATCACGGTCAGTGGGTCGTGGAGCCGGGGGAGATTCTCCTCAGCGTCGGCTCCTCGTCGGCGGATATCCGCGGCCGCGGCTCCTTCGTAATCGAAGCCGCGAGCACCAGCAGCATCCCGCCGGCGGCCATTGCCACGCCCTCCACGGCGACTCCTGGAGAGCTATCGGAAGGCGGCGATACCCATCCCGCGGGCTTGATCCAAGCCTACGCCCCCAGCTTCCATCGGCTGATCGATGTCGGCGCTGAG
>JAXHTF010000141.1 GCA_034211275.1 Acidobacteriota bacterium | reverse complement strand
GTCCCGTCCTCGCCGCCGATGAGATCAATCACCAACTGGTGCGGGAGCTGTGCGCGGAGGCCAATGCGCCGGAGTCGGTCTTGCCTCTCCTCGGCGACCGCGCCCACCGGCCGGAGATCGGCTTTCGGGAGTTCGCCGCGCTCCTGGCGCAGCCGCGGGTGCGGGGCATGGTAGGCAATTCCACCGGCACCAACGCTCATCTGGCGGCGACCCTGGGGCTGCCCGCGCTGTCCATCGAGCGGGCGGTGGACGAGAGCATTCGCGAGAATTGGTCGCAGCCCGAGCGCGGGCAAATGGGCTCGGTAGCATGGCGCAACCCAGAGCCTCGCATGGCCGCCTACACCCTCTCGTGGCAAGACCACGGAGCGGAGGATCTGGCCCATATCGCCGAGAGCTTTCGGCTCCACCTCTGCGCCGAAGAGGGACGCTGGGAAGAGATTTTCGACGACCCCCAGCGGGCGATGCAGCAGGCGAAGAGCTGTCTCCTCCACGCCCGCTTCGAGGACCGGGGGGGCATGGCGGTCTGGTTTTCGGAGCTGGAGCGCTTCCGCGACGCCTTGATCAGCTCCGACGCGGTGGAGTTCTATTTCGATCTCTCCGACGAGGCGGCCTTTCTGCGGGCGCGGCGCAAGGACGAAGCGGCGATGCTGGTGGAGGCCATCGACGGCCTGCGGGCTCCCGGGGCGAAGTCCGTCGCCGGCCCCCTGCCGGTGGGCATCCCACCGGCGGAGGACCGGGTGGTGCTGGACGAGCTGCTGGGGGACTCCAATCTATTCAAGCTGCTCGTCAACCGGGCCCGGGAGCTTGCCGACCGGGGCCGGGAGCCCGCTTCATGACCTCGGTCGCCGACGGCTCCTGCACCCTCGCGGCTCCGCGCAACCGGTTTTTGAGCGACATCTTGGATCTTCTGGACCAGGTCGGTGTGCGCCCGGAGGAGACCATCCGCCGCTCCGGACAGCGGCGCTACCGCTTCGGCACCAACGAGCCGGAGCTGGACCTGGTGCTGGCCCGCAACGCAGACATCGCCATGCTGGTGAATCTGGGGGCCGTCGAGCTGGGTATCGTGGGGAGCGACATCTTCATCGAGCAGCAAGGGGCCCGGAGCCGGCAAGAGGCGGACTCGGTGTCGGCGATGGATCTCGGCCTGGGGCGCTGCCGGCTCTCGCTGCTGGCGCCGCCGGAGGTTGCGGCCTGCGGCCTGGGTGGGGATGGCCGTCCGGTGCGGGTGGCGACCACCTACCCGCGTATCGCCACCGCCTACTTCGCCACTTTCGGTCAGCCGGTGGAATGCATCAAGCTCCACGGCTGCGTGGAGATCGCGCCGGGGCTGGGGCTGGCGGATTACGTCATGGACCTGGTCTCTAGCGGCCGCACCTCGGCCCAGAACGGTCTGGTGGAGGTCGAGGAGATCATGCCCATCAGCACTCATCTGGTGGTCCACCGGCCGTCCGGTGCCAGGGCTACTGCGGGCCATGGCGTCGCTTCGAGCAACGGAACCTCGCCGGGGACTTCGTCCTGGGTGCTGCGATTCGCCGAGCGGTTGGGGTTGCGGGCGACGTCCGTCACCGGCTCCGAGCTCCTGGAGCGGGCCCTACGCCGCCGGCCCGGATCCGCCGAGGTTCCGGGGCTCACCCGCGGCGATAGACCGTCGCTCCCCAATTCTTCGAGCTCGGACGTTCCGGTCCCCGCCAGCCCCTGCGCCGCAGAGCCCCTGCGATCTGGCGATTGATCATGGCGTGAGCCACCAGGACCACCGAAGGATGAGCGGTGGCCAGGCTCTCCAGGGCTTCCGCCGCCTCCCCCGCTCGCCGACGGGTCTGCCCGACGGACTCTCCGTCGAAGGCCAGCCCCCATCGGCGCAGCAGCCTCAAGAAGCGAAAGAAGGAGAGGGCGGGGAGGCGGAAGCTCCCGGGCAGATGACAGCGCAGGGGGATTTCCCGATAGAGAGGATCCGCCTGCACCGGCCGGCCTTGGGCCACCAGGGCCGCCGACTCCTGCGAGCGCCGAAGGTCGGAGCTGAGGAAGCAGCCGGCTTCACGGACCGCCGCGAGGAGCTCCGGCGGCGGGGGCACGTCCGGCCGGATACCGCTGGCGTCTGCCTCGTCCATCAACTCGACGAAGCGCCGAGCCTCCACCGGTTGCTCGAGATCGAGGGTGATGGGTCCGTGGCGGATCAGGGTAATGGAGGGCACGATGGGTTGGCGGCGGAGGCGGCGATGGAGCCGGGCTGTGGGCCTCAGGCCGCCTCTTTCTCCTGGCCAATGCGATGGACGCGGCGGTAGGCCTCCAGGTAGCGCTGGAAGAAGCCCTTGAATTTCGACTTCACCTTCAGATCGCCGAAGGCATAGCGCACCCAGGAGGGTTTGAGCTGGCGCAGCACCAGCGTTGCCAGCATGTCGCCGCCGAGCACGAACCACAGGGCGTGGCCGCCGAAGATCCCCACCGCCACCACGCCGAGGGCGGCGTAGACGATCTGTGCCACATCAACCTTCTTGCTCGACGAGAGCAGCCCGGTGAGCACCTGGAGCCCGCGGAAGAAGAGGGGCGTCAGGAGCAGCAGAGCCACGAACCCTCCGAGGGAAATAGAGCCGTCGAGGTAGAACCGGAGCCACGCCAGGACGATCATCACGCGGTAGAGGAGAACCCGCCAGAAGCCCGCCCGGTGGATCCAGAAGCGGTCGTGGTTGCGGTAAATCTGATCCACCAGCCGGTCGCAGCCTTCGACCTCGTACTTCCCCGACACGCGGTATTTGAACGGAGCGTTGGGGAAGAAGAGGAACTTCGTCCGCTCGTCTCGGGTCTTGCAATCCTGCAGGCTTTGGTTGATGCCCATGGCCCGCGCCACGTCCTCCACGTAGGTGCCGAAGAAGACCACGTGGTCCGCGGGGCCGTCCTCCTGGTAGTGGTAGTGCCGGGCGTTGTATTTCTCGATGCGCTCCGAGACATTCTCGTACACCGACGCCTTGAACTCCGGCTCGGCGAGCATCTGATGGACGAAGAGGCATTGCATCTCCGTCAGCGTGGCCAGCCCCGCCGTCGTCGGCCGGGCGAAGCCGATGAGGAAGATGTTGCGTAGCTCCTCCGGCACGATGCCCAGGTACGCGCCCTTGAAGCGGTAGCGGTACTCCCCGTCTCCTCCGGAGTGCTTGATCACGATCTTGGGAATGCGCGGAGTCTCCCGATCGCCCTCCACCAGGAAGTCGTAGGCCACGGTCTCGCCGTCGTGGGTCAGCGTTTGGCCCTCGCGGTCGATGGAGGACCGGGACTTCGGGTAGAGGGTGACATAGCCCTGGTCGATGAAGTAGTGGATGTCGTTGAGGATGTAGCCTTCTTCGATGGCTTCCTCGATGCGCCCGTCGAAATGCTCCGCATAGGCGTCGATGGGCCAATGCTTGATGGCGATGACGCCGTTGGGCCAGGGCACCAGTTTGCGCCGTGCCGACCAGGGGGCGAGCTGGCGGGGGGAGCGGAAGGAGAAGGTCTCGGGGTATTTGGCGATGAATTGCTGGGAGGTGAAGAGCTTGCCGATCCAGCCGATGAGGCGCAGCGCAGGGCGGTGCAGCGGCGTGCCCATCAAGAGGATGGCCAGGCGGGTCAGCGCCGTGGTGAAGGAGCCCCAGACGATGCGCCGATAGACCCTCGGAGCCACGTAGGAGAGGTTGTGGGACTCCAGCTGATCGTTGGTGAAGGTGCGGCCGGAGAGGGTGAGGATCTTGTCCAGGGCCATGAAGCGATCCGTCGCCACCAGGATCTTGTTGCCCCGGGGAATGAGCTTCGAGATCATCAGATTCGCCGAGTCGCCCATGGTGGTGAACAGGACCGTCTTGCCCTTGATGCTGTAGTCGAAGGTGCTCAGGGTGCTGTGGATCTTGCGCCGGAAGCCGGTGGAGACGATCACCTGCTTGGCCCGGTAGACTTTCCCCGCGCTGGTGTGCACCAGGCTGTAGGTGTCGTAGTTCTCGATCAGATCGACGTGGTCGAAATGGATCTGGTCGCGGTAGTGCTCGAGATAGCGCAGGTGCATCCCGTAGAACTCTTCGGCGGTGGTGTAGCGATCCCGGTAGCCCTCGGGGTCGGCGGCCAGGTCGAAGGAGTAGAAGCTGCCGTGGTAGCTGCTGACCAGGTCGAAGTCCAGCCGTCCCGACTCTTCCAGCAGCTTCCACACGGGGTTGCGATCCGAGACGATGGTGTACTCGGTGCCCCGGAGATCGAGCTCCCGGAGGAGCGGAATGCAGGAGAAGCCGAAGCCGACGATCAGAATGTCGACTTCCGTGACGGCGTTCCCTGCTTCTCGGTCGCTTCCCTGAGCCGGGCTCGATTGCCCTTCGGCCTGTGCACTCATCGGTGGATATCCTCGCGGCAGAGCACACCGTCGTCCCAGGGACTCCGGGTCTCTGCATCCTTCCGCAGATCTTCGTATTAGAGGCTACTTACCTGGGTAGTCTACACGTTCCCGGAGGATCGTTCGGGAGAACCGGGGGCTGATAATCTCAGTTTGTCCCGAGCGCTTCCTTCACCCATCCATCAGCCACCAGGAAGCGCCGGGACTCCCCGAGAATCAGAGCATGCGTTATCAAACCGGTACCCCCATCGGCCGCGGCGGCATGGGGGAGGTGTACGAGGTGTGGGATCCGGTGCTGGAGCGGCCGGTGGCCCTCAAGGTCTTGAGCCGCTTCGACCCCGAGACCGAGGCGCGCATGCTGCGGGAAGCGCGAGCGCAGGTGCGGGTGGAGCATCCCAATGTCTGCAAGGTCTACGAAGTGGGGAAGACCGAGGACGGGCGGCCGTTCATCGCCATGCAGCGGATCTTCGGCGAGCCGCTGGACGAGGCGGTCCGAGATCTGGGGCTGGAGGAGACGGTGGGGCTGGTGCGCACCGTGGCGGAGGCGGTGCAGGCGGCCCACGCCGTAGGCCTCATCCACCGGGATCTCAAGCCCTCCAACATTCTGGTGGAGGAGCGGGAGGACGGCGAACGGGTGCCCTTCGTGGTGGATTTCGGCCTCGCCCGGGAGGCCGAAGCCCGGGGGCTGACCACCACCGGTGAGACCCTCGGCACCCCCGGCTACCTGTCCCCGGAGCAGGCCGCCGGATTGCCGGATCTGGACCGCCGCACCGATGTCTACAGCCTGGGGGTAGTGCTCTACGAGCTGCTCGCCGGCCGCCTGCCGTTCTCCGGCTCGACGCCCCTGGAGCTCCTCGCCGCAGTGCTGCGGGATGAGCCCCGGGAGCTGCGCAAGGGGGCTCCCCAAGTGCCGGTGGACCTGGCCACCATCGTCATGACCTGCCTGGAGCGGGATCCGGATCGCCGTTACGGTTCCGCCCGGGCACTGGCGGACGATCTGGGGCGCTTCCTCAAAGGTGAAGAGATTCGGGCGCGGCCCATCGGCCCCGGTGAGCGTTTCCGCCGACGGGTGCGCCGGCATCCGGTGGTCTCCGCCTTCGCCGCGGCGGCGCTCCTGGCCTTGATCGCTCTCGCCGCCCTCGCCGGCTGGGTGCGCTACCAGGCCAACGAGCAGGCGCGGCTCGCCCAGCGCTTCGGCGAGCAAGCGCAACGCTTGGAGTCTCTGCTGCGGCTGACCTATCTCACCCCGCTCCACGACATCCGGCGGGAGCGTGCGGAGGTGGAAGAGGAGCTGGCGCAGCTGGAGGCGGAGCTACCGGCCCCCGGCGAGCTGGGCCGCAGCGCCGGCCTGACCGCTGTGGGCCGGGCGCGGCTACGGCTGGGGCGGGTCGAAGAAGCTCGAGAGGCCTTGCAGCAGGCCTGGAACGAGGGAGCGCGTACGCCGGAGCTGACGGTGGCCCTGGGCCGGGCGTGGACGGAGCTCTACGAGGCAGCCTTGGAGCGGGCGGAGCGGGTGCCGGATCCCGAGCTGCGGGACCACCAGCGGCGACGGGCGCGCAACGAGCTGGGCGGGCCGGCGCGTACCTACCTCGATTCCGTGGACGTCACCGAGGCCCAGCTGCAGGCCCACGAGGTGGTCGAGCTCGAGGGTTTGATGGCTCTGCTGGAAGGCGATCTGGCCACCGCCGAGGCGAAGGGGAGCGAAGCAGCGCGGCTCAGCCCCTGGTATTACGAGGGTCACCTCCTCGCCGCCGAGGCGGCTTTTCTGGTGGTGCTTACCCAGGATGCGGCGGGGGCGCAGGCCGAAGCTCTAGAGGCCCTGGAGCGTAGTGAGGCATCGTTCAGCGCGGCCACCGAGGTAGCCCCCAGCGATCCGGAGCCCCGGCTGGGAAAGTGCCGGGGAGCCATCCGCGAGCTGCGCTTCAATTTCGATCGGCAGCCCCCGGATCCCTCCCCCTATGACCGGGCGCTGAGCAGTTGCGGCGCGGCCCTGCGGGCTGATCCGGAGCTAGGCCGCGCCTACGCTCTGCGAGCCGAGGCAGCCTGGGCGGCGGCCCGGTTATTGGTGGCGCGAGGCGAGTCGCCGCTGGAGCTTCTGGACTCGGCGGAGGAGGATGCCCGGCGCGCGCTGGAGATCGATCCCGCAGATGCCGCCGCCTGGGGCCATCTGGGCAACGCGCTCTGGGTACGGGCGAATTATCTGGCGGATCGAAGCGGCGAGCCCCTGCCGGTCTATCGCCGGGCCGCCGAAGCTTTGGAAGAGGGGTTGCGCCACGCACCGGAGGACCCCTTCCTGCTGCTCAGCCTGGGGCACGTGCTCTCCAGCTCCGGTCATCACACGGGGATCGTGGGCGGCGATCCTGCGGAGTTTTGGCAACGGGCGGATGCGGTCTACCGCCGCGCGCTGGCGGCGCCGGGCCTGCGGTCGAGCCGCCTGTACAACGGCTTGTGCATCCTCAACTCGGATTGGGGGTACCACCTGCTGACCCTCGGTGAGCCGGCGGTAGAGCGCTTGGAAGAGGCGGAACAAGCCTGCCGCATGGCCTTGGAGATTCGCCCCGGCTATCTTGCCGCGTTCAACAGCCTGGGCCTGGTGCGGTGGTCCCAGGCCGAGCTCTTCCGGGCCCAGGGAGCCGATCCCACCCTCGCCCTCGCCGAGGCCATCGAGCTCTTCGAGCAGGTCCTGGCGGAGCACCCGGGGCGGCCGTCCACCAGCGTCAACCTGGCCAATCTGCTGACTCTTCAGGGCCGGCTGGCGCTGGAGCGCGGGGAGGATCCGTCGGCGCTGCTGGCGCGGGCGCAGGAAGTCATCGAGAATGCTCGCGAGCCCTTCCCGGCGGATTATGCGCTGATCCGCGGCCAGGCTCAGCTGGTACGGGCTCGTCTCACGGTGCGCCGGGGCGGGACGGTGGAGAAGACCTGGCAGCGGGCGTTGGAGATCGGCACGGAGGCGTACGAAAAAGGCCGGTCGTTGCCGTCCTTGCTGCTGCTGGCGGAGATCCACCGCCGCCGGGCCGGCTGGCGGCTCGATACCGCGCCGGAGCTTCGAGCGCCGGTGACTCGAGACTTGGATGCCGCTGCGAGTTGGATCGAGCGAGTCTTCGAACGCTCCCCCGAGCAACCCGATGCCCTTGCGGAACGAGCCCACGTCGAGCACCTCCGCTCCCGCCTCGCCACCGACCCGGCGGACCGCCAGCGCTGGCTCACCACCGCCCGGGCGACAGCCCAGCTGGCCGTCTCCAAGCAGCCAGGACTGCAGGCGGCCCTCGAAGGAGTATTAGAGCCGCAAAACTAGCCGACCAACACTTGCGACCAACACTTGGGTCCCCCCCTTGGGAAGGGCGACCAACACTTGCGACCAACACTTGGGTCCCCCCCTTGGGAAACTCCTCCTGGAATCGTTGGTTTCCGGGTGTCTTCTGGGCGTTTGAGCTGCGCAACCAACACTTGGGTCCTCCCTGGGGAAAGGGGACGATCAACACTTGGGTCCCTACTTGGGAAATCCCTCCTGGGAGCGCCGGCCTCTGGCCGGCTTCGGGGCCGGGAGGCTCCAAAACCAACACTTGGGTCCCCCCTTGGGAAATGCTCAGAACCAACACTTGGGTCCCCCCTTTGGAAACGCCCTGAATCAGGGGCTTCAGGCTCCCTCCGGCACCACGAAATCCCCCGCGCTCCGGCTGTACACTCGCCGACCCACATGGCCTTGTTCTTCCAGCTCGCGGATCCCCAGCCGCAGGGTGGCGACGCGTTCGCGGTAGCTGGAGGAGCCGATGTTGAGCAGGGCGTCGAAGGGGTCGTCGTCTGCCAGCGCCCGGCGGAGGGATTGGAAGCCGCCGCGGCCCTGGTGCAGGACGTCCAGGACCACCAGCACCAGTTTGTCCACCAGGCCGTCGAGGGGCAGGCGGGTGGCGTAGTGGGCGAGCTTGCGGCGCTGCTGCTCGACGCTGAAGCGAATGTTGAGCGCACGCAGCGCCGGGTCCCGGGTGCACCAATCGATGACTCGGGCGGCGCGGTCCGATTCGGTGTCGTCGACGGCGCTTTCGTCGGGGTTGAGGTAGTCCTGCAGCGCGGCGGTGCTGTCGGCGGATTCCAGGCTCTCGGTGCCGCCGTCGAGGCGCCGGTGCACGCGGCCGTCGATGACGGTCAAGTCGGGGAAGTAGGCCTGGGCGGCGGGGAGGTCGAGCATTTCCCGCAGGATGGCGACGAAGTTGTCGTCGGGAGTGTGGGCGGCCAGCTGAGTAGGACCGAAGGTGAAGCGGGCGCGGTCGTAGGTGTTGAGGCAGGTGAAGAAGCCCCGGCTCTCGCAGCGGATGGTGGGATAGAGGTACCAAGCCCAGTGCCCGTGGGCGCCCTCCCAATCCTCCGGGTGGTAGAGCGGCCCCTGGGGGTTGTAGAGATTGGCCAGGCCGCGGCGGCTGCCGTAGCGCACGTCGCTGCCGATGTAGAAGCGGGGCTCGCCGTTGATGCGGGCGTAGAGCCGGCTGCCTTCGCGCTCCACCTCCACGTTCTTGGGCTCGTCCACCGACGGCGGCTGGGCGGGGACGGCGGTGGCGACGCTGATGCGGGTGGTGGGGGAGCGCAGGTAGGGCATCACCACCGCGCTGTGACCGGCCCAGGTCCCCGGGATTTCCAGGATCAGCTCCAGGCCCTGATCCCGCTGATGCAGCAGCACTCCACCGTCTTGAGTCTTCACCAGCCAATGCACCGCCGCCGTATCGGCAGGATCGGGATCGGCTTGGTTCCATTCGGTAACGCGATAGATGACGGCGGCGCCGACCTCGGCGTGGGCGGGACCGGTGACCTGGCGAACCAACAGCATGGCGTCCCTCCTGGAGCGGTGGTGAGCGGAGAGCGGAGCGGGATCTTGCTCTTAGTTTAGACGGCTGTAGTGGGCGTTCTTACCGCCGGAACCAGGCAAAGTACCGCCGCAGCCACTGCCTCCGGCGCGGGGTCAGCCGGCGGAGGAGGTGGTCGTCGGCGGCGCGGCGCAGGACCTCCGCCTGGGTGGGGTAGGGAAAGATGGCGTCGGTGAAGGCGGACAGGCCGGTTCCGGAGGAGATGGCGAGGCTGAGGGCGGCGAGGATCTCTCCGGCGTGCTCCGCCACCAGCGTGGCGCCGACGATGCGGTCGCGGCCGGCGGCCAGATGCAGGCGCAGGAAGCCCTCCGCCGGGCCGTCGAGATCGCTGCGGTCGAGGAGGGCGCGGTCCGAGCGCGCCAGGGGCACGTCGAGGGTGTCGATCTCCAAGCCCAGCTCTCGCGCCTGCCGGCGGTAGAGGCCGACGTGGCCGAGCTCCGGGCTGGTGTAGGTGCACCAGGGCACCACCAGCTTGCTGTTCTTGCGCCGGCCGAAGGGGAAGAGGGCATTGCGGATCACCAGGCGGGCCTGGGCCTCGGCGAGGTGGGTGAATTGCAGGCCGCCGAGGACGTCACCGGCGGCGTAGATCCGGGGATTGGTGGTTTCCAGGAGATCGTTGGCCTGGACGCCCTGGGCATCGTAGGCGACGCCGGCGGCCTCCAGCCCCAGGCCGGCGACGGATGGGGTGCGGCCGGTGGCCAGCAGAATCCGGTCGACTTCCAGGATCCGCACCGGCCCGGGACCGGGGGCCTCGCCGGCCTCGCTCTTGGGGGCGGGGCGGGAGCGCACCGTCAGGCGCCGGTTTTCTTTCTTCTGATTCGTCCCCCTCGATTCCAGGGCCTCCGCTTCGGCATTCAGCCATACAGTCACGCCGTCCCGTTCCAGACTCTTTTGAATTAGCCGCGCGGCGTCCCGATCCTCCCGGGGGAGGAGTTGGGAGGAACGCTGGATCAGCGTCACCCGGCTGCCAAAGCGGGCGAAAGCCTGGGCCAGCTCGCAGCCCACCGGACCGCCGCCGATGACCGCCAGGCGGGGTGGCAGCTCGGTGAGGGAGAAGACGCTGTGGGAAGTGAGCACGTCCGGATCGATGCCCTGGGAGCCTTCTTCGAGGCCGGCGAAGGGCGGCAGGGTGGGTCGGGCGCCGGTGGCCACCAGGGCGCGGCGGAAGCGCAGCTGCCGGCCTCCCACCGTCAGGGCGTCGCCGGCGACGAAGCGGCCCTGACCGAGGAAGACATCCACCCCGGCGTCGACGAAACGGCGGGTGCCGTCGTGGTGGCTGATCTCGGCGCGCAGCCGGCGGAGGCGCTCCATCACCGCGCCGAAGTTGCCGGGGCCGTCGGCGGAGGGGGCTCCGAAGCTCGAGCCGTGGGCCACCGCGTGCCAGGCGCGGGCGGCGCGCAAAAGCGCTTTGGAGGGAACGCAGCCGTGGACCAGGCAGTCGCCGCCGAGGAAGTCCCGCTCGACCAATGCCACCCGGGCGCCGACGGCGGCGGCGCCGAGGCTCGCTACCAGCCCGGCGGTACCGCCGCCCACCGCCACCAGATCGTAGAGCGGCGCCGGCTCCGGGTTGACCCAATGGGGCGGATGGGTCTGTTCCATCACCTCGCGGTTGTAGGCGTCCTCGGGGAGGAGGGGCGGTGGCCGGTGGGCGCGCTGCCGGAGCTGCTCCTGGGAGTCCGGTCCGAGCCGGGCCAACAGCTCTTGGGTCGAGATCTGATCCGTGGATAGGCCGCCGGAGGAAGAGCGAGTCGTCTCGGTCGTGGGCAGGTGCGGCTCGGTGCCTTCGACTGGGCCTTCGACTGGGCCCTCGGTTGGGCCGTCGGTTGGGCCGTTTTGGGAAGGAGGCTCGGTCATGGGGCTGGCTCCCGGGAGGATAAGAGCCGTGGCTCGTTGGGTTTGCGGGCTGCCTTCGATGATAGCCGCTTCCTGGCGCGCACTGCTTTCTGTGCACGGTGACGGCTGAATTCTGTCAAAGCGTCCAAATTTTGATGTCACTAGGGCTCATTTTGGCTTGCTTTTCGCGAAATGTGTTTCTATGATCCGCGCATCGCAACCAATCCGGAGGCCAATTCAATGGATAGACAGGAAATTCTGAAGATCGTCGATGAGGAGAATGTGCGCTTCATGCGCCTTCAGTTCACCGACATCATGGGTATCAATAAGAACGTCGAAGTCCCCCGCAGCCAGTTCGAGAACGCGCTGGATGGTCAGATCTTCTTCGATGGTTCTTCGATTCAGGGCTTCACCCGCATCGAAGAGTCGGACATGGTGCTGGTGCCCGACTACGACACCTTCCAGGTCAACCCCTGGTCCAATCCCGACGGCTCCAAGGTGGCGCGGATGATCTGCGACGTCTACATGCCCGACGGTTCCGCCTTTGCCGGCTGTCCTCGGGGTGTGCTTAAGCAGCAGGTGGAGCGCGCCCAGAAGATGGGCTACAACATGGTGGCGGGCCCGGAGGCGGAGTTCTTTCTCTTCCAGACCGACGAGCAGGGCAATGTGGTCACGGAGACCCACGACGTCGGCGGCTACTTTGACCTCACCCCGGTAGATCAGGGCGAGCAGTGCCGCCGGGACATCGTCATCGTCCTCGAGTCCATGGGCTTCGAGGTCGAGGCGTCCCACCACGAGGTGGCGCCGGGGCAGCACGAGATCGATTTCAAATACGCCGAGGCGGTGGAGTGCGCCGACAAGGTCATCACCTTCCGCTGGGTGGTCAAGCGGGTGGCGCAGGATTATGGTCTCCACGCCACCTTCATGCCGAAGCCCATCTTCGGCGTCAACGGTTCCGGCATGCACGTGCACCAGAGCCTGATCACCACCGACGGCGAGAATGCTTTCTATGCCCCGGACGACGAGTTTCAGCTCTCGCCGGTAGCCCTCAGCTACATCGGTGGCATCCTCGATCACGCCGGCGCCTTCGTGGCGGTGACCAACCCGCTGGTCAACTCCTACAAGCGACTGGTGCCCGGTTTCGAGGCCCCCATCAACATCGCCTGGTCGGAGAAGAACCGCAGCCCGCTGGTGCGTGTCCCCGCCCGCCGGGGCATGGCCACCCGCTGCGAGGTACGCGTTCCGGATCCGTCCTGCAATCCCTATCTGGCCTTCGCGGTGATGCTCGCCGCCGGCCTCGACGGGTTGGAGAAGGAGACCAGCGCCGGTGCGCCGGTGAACAAGAACATCTTCACCATGAGCCAGCGGGAGAAGCGGCGCCTGAAGATCAAGCAGCTGCCCGCCAACCTCTCCGAGGCGTTGGACAATCTGGAGAAGGACTCGGTGATCAAGGACGCGCTGGGCGACCACATCGCCGAGCACTACATGGCGGCCAAGCGGCAGGAATGGTCGGACTACATCTCCCATGTTCATCCATGGGAGCAGGAGCGCTACCTGTCCGAGTATTGAGCCGCTGAAAGGCTCCATCCGGTAGTGTCCACCCATCGACGGTGAAAAGGCCGGTCCCGAAGAGGGGCCGGCCTTTTGGCATGGGTCGGGGGCAGGGGGAGGGAGTCAAGAACCGCTGCGCACGGCTTCGACCAGCATCAGCTCGCCTTGACCCGCCTGCAGGGTGCCCACCAGACGGTCGCCCTGGAACATGCCGGCGAAGCGCATCCGCAGCGGCCCGCCGATGGTCTCGGGCTCGATCTCGAACCACAGCTTGCCCAGGCTAAGCCGCGGCTCCAGCAGTTCCCAGGAGCCGCGCATACCGGTCCAGGTGCCGGCGAGCTCGCCGCCATCGTCGGTGGTGAGCTCCAGGGTGACGTCCCGCTGGATGCCGTCAAAGCGCAGATCCAGCTCCCAGGTGCCCGCCACGTCGGCGGGGCCGGGACCACAGCCCACAAGGGCTAGCAGGCTGAGACAGAACAACCATAGAGGCCGGAATCTGCGTTCCCGGGGGAGCTTCGGGGGAACAGGGGCTTCGGGTAGAGAGGCGCGAGACGTCACTGCAGGGGTTCCTCCATCAGGGATTGGGGTTCTATCTGGGTTGAGCTTCTATCAGGGCGCGGGTTGATGCTCCGCCCGCAGCAGGTCGAAGACGGTCTTGACCGGCGAGAAGGTCTCCGCCGGCACCTCCACGAAGACGGTGTTCCACCCCGCCATAGCTCCATTCCACAGCCCCGGATGCTCGAGACCCGTGAGGGGCCGGCCGGCGTAGCTCTTGGAGGTGACGAAGGCGGTGTCGGGATCGACGAAGTGGCGCAGGGGAAAAGGCTCACCGCGCCAGTCTTTGAGACTGCACACCAGGTCCACCGGGTTGAAGTGCGTCGCGCCGCGGAGCAGCGAGCGTTGCCGGTGGGAGATCTGCGCGCTCTCGACGATCTGGGGGGAGCAGGCACCGGAACCATCCTTGACCCAGAACGGTCCACCGCCGGGCTCGCCGCGGTTGACCACCATGCCGCAGATGCGTAGCGGGCGGTTCAGGCGGTCCATGGCGTAGGTTCGGCGACGCTCCCGTGGGATCTCGGAGGCCCGGGAGTCGAAGCGCCGGGCGATGAGCTCCAGGGCCTGGTCCACCGCCGCTCCATTCTCGGCGTCGTCCTTCCCGCTGTCGCCGTGGAGCCGCCTCAGCAGACCGTGGATCTCCTCTTCCAGTTCCAGAAGGAAACCGCCCAGGAGCTTCTTCCAGCGCGCCACCGTCGGCAGCAGGCGCTCCGGCTGGACGTTGTCGATATTTTTCACCAGCACCACATCGCCCCTCAGCTCTTCGAGGTTGAGGAGCAGCGAGCCGTGACCGCCGGGGCGCAGCAGCAAAGTGCCGTCGTCGAGGCGGAAGGGCTCGCCGTGCTCGTCCAGGCTCAGGGTGTCGGTGGCCGGGCTTTGTTCCGAGTAGCTGACCAGGAAGCGAGCGTCGCCGAGCTGGGAGGCGGTTTGATCCAGATGCTGGGTGACCCGCTGGCGATGGGCCGGGGTGACGGTGAAGTGCAGCCGGCAGCGGTCCTGGTCGTCCCGGGCGTAGGCCATGGCCTCCACCAGATGCTCGCCGAAGGGGGTGCGGGCGCCGTCGGGATAGGAGTGGAAGGGAATCAAGCCCTTGGGCAGGGAGGCCAGAGCGAGGCCTTTCGGGCCCAGCAGGGCCGCGAGGAGGGGGCCATAGTCGCCGGAGTCGCGGATCTGGTCGAGGGAGGAGCCCTGGCGCTCCAGGGCCTCCGCCAGCTCGTCCCGAAAGGCGAAGCGGTCGATCTCGTCGGCCAGCCGCAGGACGTCTTGGGCGCCGTCATCTCCAGCTTCGGCCTGGGCCTGCAGCTCTTCCCGTCGCGCCTTCTGGGGCTCCTCCAAATAAGGCAGGAGGGAGCGGAACATGCGGCTGGCGGCGCCGGAAGCGGGGACCATCTTGGTCACCCGGCCGGCGGCGGCGGCGGATTCGAAGCGTCCGATACGTGCCTGGGCCTGGCTCTCTCCCAGCCGCTCGATGCCGTCGCCGACGGTGCATGGGCGGTCCAGGTCCGCTGCCGGCGGCGGCGAGCGCAGCACCTTCAGCTGGCGCTGGGCTTCCTCCACCGCGATGCCGCGCTCGGTGAGCTGCTGGTGGTCCTGATCTCCAAAGGTCGTGGACTGCACGATTCCCCCCTCTCTCTCGGTGCTCGTTCTACTGCCGACGACGGTCCTCCGACGAGCTGCCAGCCTTCGAAGAACTACTCTTCGAAGGTGGGCAGCTGGTCCATAAGCTCGGCGGTGGTGGGGGCGTCCCGGTCCTTGTCCGAGAGCACCGGATCCTGGATCGGCCATTCGATGGCCAGATCCGGATCGTCCCAACGCAGGCCGATCTCGTCGTCGCGGTCGTAGAAGTCGGTGCATTTGTACTCTACCTGGGCCGCCTCGCTGAGCACGCAGAAGCCGTGGGCGAACCCGGGGGGGATGTAGAGCTGGTGGAAGTTGGTGGCGGAAAGGACGGCGCCGAACCACTGGCGAAAGGTGGGGGAGCCGACCCGGATGTCCACCGCCACGTCCCAAATCTCGCCCTCCACCGCCCGCACCAACTTGCCCTGGGGCTTGTGGCGCTGGGCGTGGAGGCCGCGGAGGATGCGCGGGCCGGAACGGGAGTGGTTGTCCTGGACGAAGGTTTCGGCGATGCCGCCGTCGCGGTAGCGCTGGGCGTGGTAGGTCTCCAGGAAGAAGCCCCGGTGGTCGCGGAAGACCCTGGGCTCGACCAGGATGACCCCCGGCAATGGAGTTTTTTGAAAGCTCATCCCTGACCTCCTTCGGCGACCCGCGCCTCTGCCATGTTCGCTTCTGCTGTCGGGCTGTCGGCGGCGGACGCCAGGCCCAGCCGCTCCCGGCGGTAGTCGCCGGTGCTCACCCGTCGGCACCAGGCGTCGTGCTCCAGGTACCAGCGCACCGTGTGGCGGAGGCCGGATTCGAAGTCGTGGCGGGGCTCCCAGCCGAGGCTTTCGCGGGCGTGGGAGTCGTCGATGGCGTAGCGCCGATCATGCCCCGGGCGGTCGGTGACGAAGGTCTTGAGCTCGGTGTACTCGCTCAGCCCGGCGGCCTGCAGGTGGACGTTGTCCGCCGCCGGCTGCAGCTCTTCGAGGGCGGCGCAAAGGGCGTCCACTACCTCCACGTTACTGCGTTCGCTGCTGCCGCCGAAGTTGTATTTCCCCCCGGGCTCGCCATCGGCGAGGGCCGCCAGCACGCCGCGGCAGTGGTCCTCGACGTGGATCCAATCCCGCACGTTGCTACCGTCGCCGTAGATGGGCAGGGGCTTGCCCTCGGCGGCGTTGAGGATCATCAGCGGGATGAGCTTCTCGGGGAATTGGTAGGGGCCGTAGTTGTTGGAGCAGTTGGTGGTCAGGGTGGGGAGCCCATAGGTCTTGTGGTACGCCCGCACCAGCAGGTCCGCAGAGGCCTTGGAGGCGGCGTAGGGGGAGTTGGGGGCGTAGGCGGTCTGCTCGGTGAAGTGACCGGTGGCGCCCAGGGAGCCGTAGACCTCGTCGGTGGACACGTGGAGGAAGCGGAAGGCGCTCTTGGCATCTTCCTGGAGCCCCATCCAATAGTGGCGGGCGGCCTCCAGGAGCTCGAAGGCGCCGACGATATTGGTGCGGATGAAGGCGCTGGCGTCGTCGATGGAGCGGTCGACGTGGCTCTCGGCGGCGAAGTTGATCACCGCCGCCGGCGCGTAGTCTCGGAACAGCCGTTGGACGGCGCCGCGGTCGGCGATGTCGACCCGCTCGAGGGCGAACCGGGGATGGTTGGAAACGGCGGCGAGGTTGTCGAGATTGCCGGCGTAGGTGAGCTTGTCCACCACCACCAGCCGCACGTCGTCGGCTTCCAGCCGGGGGTCGCGGAGGGCGAGGTGGACGAAGTTGGAGCCGATGAAGCCGGCTCCTCCGGTGACGAGATAATTCTTCATGAGTTCTCGGGAGCGTTATTTTCTGGGTGGACTCGATTCTTTTTGGGGTCTCATGACTCGAGGAGCTCGCTGGGTGGCAGGCGAGCTCGACTCGAGGGGGCTGCGAGGACCCGCCTCGCTCGGACCGAGGTAGTATAGCCGCCAATCGCCGGACGGTCTCGCCGAGGCTGACCAGCTGCAGCCTGGGGACGGCCCGGCCGGCGAATTGGTGGATCGTAGGGGATACATTCGGCCAACGTCGCCCCAGAGCCGGCTAGAAGCCGGCGCTCCCAGGGCTCCTGGATGGGCATCGTGGGGGGGTGGGGGTGTCGTCCCGCCAGGGACGAGATGTACTAGCGAGGGGTTTGAACCCCTCGCGGGGCCGATCCAAGCATCAACGACCCAATCCCCAAGCCAACGAGAATCCCGTGAGCCTGCTACAAATCATCGTCCTGGCCCTGGTCCAGGGCATCACCGAATTCCTGCCCATCAGCTCGTCGGCGCATTTGATTCTGGCGCCTTATGTCTTCGGCTGGGAGGATCAGGGACTGCGCTTCGACATCGCGGTGAACACCGGCACCCTGCTGGCGGTGATCTGGTATCTGCGGGAGCAGCTGCGGGAGGTGGTGGTGGCGGGGGTCGGGTCGCTGTCGACGCCGGTGCGCCAGTGGAGCGGCGAGCAGCGGTTGGGCTGGGCGGTGGCGTTGGGGACGATTCCGGTAGCGGTGTGTGGGCTGCTTTTCTACGAGTTCATCGCCACGGTGCTGCGCAATCCGGTGGTCATCGCCGTCACCTCCATCGGCTTCGGACTGTTGCTGCTGTGGGCGGACAAGGCCGGCGCCCGTCGGCGTACGGAGGAGGAGCTGCGCTGGCGCGACGCGATCTTCGTCGGCCTGGCCCAGGCGTTGGCACTGATCCCCGGCACCTCGCGCTCCGGCGTCACCATGACCGCTGGCCTGGCCGCCGGGCTGACCCGCAAGGCCTCGGCGCGGCTCTCGTTTCTGCTGGCCGTGCCGGTGGGGATTCTGGCGGCGGGCAAGGATTTCGTGGAGCTCCTCTCCGCCCCGCCTCCCACCTCCGATCTCGGCGCCCTCTTCCTGGCCCTGATCCTCGCCGCCGTCTCCGCCTACCTGGTCATCGACTGGCTCCTCCACTGGCTGGAGAAGCAAACCTTCACGATCTTCGTGGTCTACCGCGTGGTGCTGGGATTGATCATTCTCGCGGTGGTCTATCTCTCGTAGCCGCCAGGAGATCCCCCATAGCGGAGGTCGTGTTCCGGGGGCTAGGAGCTTGCTGAAAAAGTCAGTCGCAAGCGAGAACGAGAAATTTTCGAGCAGAATCAAGGCGGAGAACCGCAGGCGATTCGGGAATCGTCGAGGTTCGACAACGAAGATTCGGCCGAA
>JAXHTF010000140.1 GCA_034211275.1 Acidobacteriota bacterium | reverse complement strand
CCGTTCTTCATCAGCGCAGCCTGAGCGACTTCACCGGCTTCGACGATCCGGGGCGAGTGGAGGTGTGCGGCGAGGGGGGAGAGGATTGCCGCGTCACCCTCACCACCCGTCTCCCCCACGGCGAACCGGCCTCCCGGGAGATCGAGGGCGTGGGAGTCCAGGAACGCTGGGAGATGGAGCCGTGGTGCGGCACTCACCGCACTATCGACGCCGCCGGGCGGGTGTTCGAAGAGCGCTTCGACGACCATTGCCGGCTGGTGGAAGAGAGCTGGCGGGGCGTGGTCTCCACCTTCGAATACGACGGCCTGCACCGCATCACCCGGCGCGAGCGTTCGATCCACGGCACCGGCAGCCCCGAGGTCACCGAATTCCACTACGACGACCTGCTGACCCACCGCGAGGACGAGAACTTCCTCGAGCCCCGCTGGGCCGAAGTCGAGGGCGATCGGCTGATGCTCGAGTATCTGGACGGCTTCGGCCGCAGCACCCGGCGCATCAGCTGCCGGGTGGACCACCTGACGGTGGACGGCTCCCACGACCTGGACGCCGGCTGCGAGACCGGCACCCGTCTGGTGGAGAGCTGGATCGCCTACGGCACCGACGGCCTGCCGCGGGCCCAGGCGGAGCCGTTCTATCTGGGTCAGGAAGACCCGGCGTTCTCCGTGGTGCCCTACCGGGATTCCGCCGGCCGCCCCATGCTGCGCCTGCGGCCGGCCCCCGTCGACCTCCGGAAAGAGCCGCGGCGCTGGATCGCCGAAACCACCTGGTGGGCGCCCAACCGGCGAGTGGACGTGGATCCCCTGGACCGGGTGCTGGTGGAGCGCAGCGGTACCCTGCGCCGCTCCCTCCGCCTCGACGGCCGGCTGCTCTCCAGCGAGAAGCTCGACGCCTTCGGCCGTACCGTGCGGGTTGAAACCCCGGAGCGGGGGGCCATGATCTTCGAGTACGACCCTCGGCACCGGGTGCGGAAGATCCGCCGCGAGGCGACGGCGGAGACCCTGGGGCCCGACGGCAACCTGGCGCCGGCGGCGTGGAACCGCCTCTTCGAGTACGACGCGCTGGATCGCCTGGTGCGGCGCCGGGAGCCCGACGGCACCGTCGTGGAGCTGGACCTCGACCCCCTCGGCCGCCCGCTGAGCGAAACGCTGGTGGACCGCCGCGGCCAGCGGCTGCGCCTCGCTACCTGGGAGTACCGGATTCTGGACGACGGCAGCGAGGAGACCCTCACCACCGACCAGTTGGGCTCCCAGGTGCTGGAGGTACGGGACGGCCTCGACCGCCCGGTGCGGCGGGAGGACGCCGCCGGTGTGGTCACCGAGTGGTTCTACGAGCCTCATTTGGGCCAGCAGCGGCGGGAAGTCACCGACGGCCCGCGGCAGCTGAGCTTCGTCGACGAGCTCGACATCCACGGGCGCACCGTAGCTGCCGAGGGTCCGCTGGGCCGGGTCGAGCTGGACCTCGACGGCAGCGGCCGGGTGAAGACTCGCACCGGCGCCGACGGCGCCCGTACTCATCGCGACTACCTCTTCTCCGGCCAGCTGGCCCGGGAGGAGCTGGAAGGAGAGGATGCCGAAGGTGAGGCCGGACGCTGGCTGCTCTACCAACAACGCCTGGACGACGCCGGGCGCATCGTCGAGACCCGCACCGAGGGCGTGCGGCGACGCACCCTCTATGACGTCTTGGACCGGCCCGTGCGCATCGATCACGCCTTCCCCAATCCCCTGAAGTTTGAAGAGCTCACCTACGACGGAGACAGTTTCCGGGTGCTGCGCCATGAATTCGAGGCTCCGGGGGTCAACAGCCATACGAAGATCTTCGCCTACGACCCTTGGGGGCGCTTGGTGGAGGAGGAGAGGCCGGGAGTCGGCAGCCGCCTCTTCGCCTACGATCTCCGCGGTCGGCTGCGGCGCACCACCGACGAGGAGGGCGTCGAGCTGGAGCGCCGCTACGACCCCCAGGGCCGGTTGAGCTCCCTGGACTTGCCCGGCGCCGGATCGGTGAGCCTGCGCTATCGCGCCGGTGCCCAGTACACCCGCCGCCTCGACGGATCGGGAGAGCGCCTCGACGCTCTGATGGGCATGGAAGCGACCTTGGCCGATGGCTCCATCCAGCGCTTCTGGCTCGACGGAGCCGGCCGCACCATCGCCGCCGAGGATCCCCTGGGCGGCTTGGAGGAGACCCGCTGGCAAGGCAGCCTACCCATCACCGTTGATCGCGGCGGGCCGGCTACGGAGACGGTGCGCACCCGCGCCGCCTTCGACGACAATGGCCTACCCCGCACGGTGTACGGCCCCGCTCTCCTCCGAGAGCTTCAAGATCCCGCCGACGGCAGCCTCTTCGACGGGGACGCCTTCGACGGCTACCGGGTCGATCGCACCTTCGGTCCCGGCGGGCGACTGGAGGCCGTCGATGCCGGCGGTGAGATCACCCGCTTCGGCTACGATGCCGTTTCCGGCCTGGTGACCAGCGAGAGCTACCGCGGCCTCGAAGAGATTTTTGAGTACTCCCCCACCACCCCCGACGCCCTGCACTATCCCCGCCTCGTGGGACGTCGGATGATCGGTCACGATGGTTCCGTGCGCCGCGAGCAGCGGCAGTACGACGCCCTGGGACGACTGGTGGAACAGCGCTTCCGCGGCGCCCGGGGGCTCGATGTGCTGCAGTGGCAGGATCTCGACTCCTGGGACCAGCCTCGCCGCAGCCGCCGCCTCCGGGGCGTTGATGGGGCGGCGCCGTCGGAAGAGGTCCGGCTGCAGTGGACCTACGACAGCGCCGGGCGGCCCACCGGCCGCCGGCTCTTCCTCATCGGCGTCGACCAGGGCGAGAGCACCTGGAGCTGGTACCGCAACGACGTGCTGAAGAGCGAGGCGGGGGCCCAGGGACCGACTCTCGAATACGACTACGGAACTCCCTTCGACTTCCGCCTCGACCGGGTCTGGACGCCCCAGGATGGAACGGTGCACGGAGAGGTCCGGGACCGGGACGACCTCGGGCGGCCCACCACCATCGATCTGCCGGACGGCTCCCTCGAGCTCCGGTGGGATGCCCTGGGGCGGCTGGCGGAGCGCCGATCCCACAATGCTCAGGGAGATCCCTTGGGCGGCTGGCGCGGTTCCTTCGACGCCCTGGGGCGGCTGGTGTCGGAACAGAAGTTGGGCCGCCGTGGGGGTTCGTGGCAACGGAGCTTCGCCTACGACGGGGCCGGAAGACTGGTGGCGGAGCGGGTGAGCTCCCAGCGGCAGCAGCGCCGGAGCGGCGAGACGGTCTCCTGGCGCTACCGTCTCAACTCCACCGGCGGCCGCGTCGCCACCGAGAGCTCGTCAGCAACCCCCCAGACCGTCGGCTACGACCCGGACCATCCATTGGAGCGAGTGCTGCAAGTGGGTGATCAAGCCCTTTCCCTCGATCCCTGGGACGGCGTGCTTCGAGATCACCACGGCATCGTCTATCGGCGGCGCCCGGACGGCTCCGTCGAGGAGACCGGCCGTGGGGAGGATCGCTACCACCTCTATCGCGACGCCGCTGGACTGCCGGTGGCGGTGGAAGACGCCGACGGCCGCCGACGCCTCACCGAGTGGCGCCTCAATCCCGCCGCCCCACCGATGGCGGTGCGCGACTTCGACGGCTCCACCCACGCCTACCCCAACCTGGAAGGGGTGGCGCTCCGGGCCTTGACCACCCGCCCCGCCGGGGCCCTGGAGACCGAGACCTGGCTGGCGGAGGTGGCAGCCTACTTCTCTCGCTTCGCTGCTTCCTCCAGCTCCGCTGCTTCCTCCAGCTCTGCAGACCCTTCTTCGGTACCCACCGCTTTCGGGGTAGGAGCCTCGCGGGAAGACTCGGTGGGACCTTCGCCCCTGGGCTTCGCCGGCATGGAGACGCTGCCTGGTCTGGAGTCCGTGGCCTTCGCCCGTCACCGGGTTTACGATCCCCAGACCGGGCGCTTCCTGCGGCCGGATCCCGCCGGTCTCCGGGGAGGGTTGCACCGCACTCTCTACGCCCATGGCGACCCGGTTCAATACGCCGACCCGCTGGGTTTGTGGGCCTGCCCCCTTCGGCCCACGGGCAGCTTCGGGGGCGGTGCGGGTGTCGAGCTTCCTCAGCCCGGTCCCGGTCCTTCCGACGCCGGCATGATCGGCTCCATCAACACCACCTGGGAGATCGCTCAGCTGGAACGCAGCATGGGCATCGAAACCGCTGATGGCTTCGACGGATCGCAGCTCGACCTCACCTCCGGCGGGCCCTTCGATCTCGATCCCTGCGGCTTCAAATGCGATCCGCCCTCCGGCGGCGAAGAGGGTCTGCCGGGGGACAGCGTCGACCCCATCAGCACCTACGGCTCCGGTCCCCACACCGCTCTCTTCGGCGGCGGCGGCAAGGAGCGCCGTCAGGAGCGCCGGGAAGCCCGCCGAGAAAAGCGTCAGGAACGGCGCTACGATCGCTGGGAGAAGCAGCTGGAGCGCCGCCTCAACCGCATGCTGGCCCGGGGCGAGATCGACCCCACGCGCCTCGACGAGGAAGGCCTGGCCTATTTGGACGAGCTGGCCATCGAGCTGGCGGGGTGCAAGACCAGCGCCTGCCAGGAGCGACGGCTGCACAAGATCGACGTCTTCCTCCTGCTGCTGCGGGACGAGCCGCCCCAGGTCGCCGGCGCCTCGCCCTTCGAGCCCCCTGCGCAGCAACCAGCCCCGCCCCCCGGTCCTTCCGAGAGCCTTCTGGACGCCGACCGGCGCCAGCAGGCAGCCCTGGACGCCATCGAGCGTTCCCGCATCAAGAACATCGTCGTGACGCCGGAGCAGCTGGGGATCGAGCCTCAACAACCGGCACCGCCGATGGCTCCTCCCAGCGCCGGCGGCCCGGCGAAGGACAGCCCCTGCGCATCGAACGACGCCGGCTGCTGGCAGCGCTACTACACCGAGAATCCCGCCCCCAGCGGCACCATCCCGGAACACAAGATTCCTTGGGACGCTAGCCGCCTCACCCGCGAGGAAAAGCTAGAGATCGAGCGTCGGCGCAGGATGCGGGAAAGATTCGAGGAGCTCCTGCGCAAAATGACCGAGAAGGTCGCTCCCGCCGGGCCGTGGGGGAAGCTGCCGATCTACATCAAACCCCGGACTCGCGAGATTTGCATCGGCAAGGGCCCCGTTGAAGTCGCCTGCACCGAGATTCCCGACGGCCAGCCGATGATCGAGAGGGAGATTGAGGAGTGGTGGCAGGAGTATCTGAACGAGCATCAATAGCAGCCCTGGGGGACAAATACCCTCGGGGAGCGCTTCGGCAGTGAGCCCCGGTGATACTTTGACCCGAGGTTACCCTCATGAGCCCTCGATCCCAGCACTCCATTCGCCGAGCCAAGCTGGAGGAATCCGCCCTGCTCAGCGATCTCGCCCTGCGCTCCAAGGGCTCTTGGGGCTACCCGCGGGAGATGCTCGAGAGCATGCGCCAAGAGCTCACCTACTCGCCGGAGGTGCTCGAAGAACATCCCGCCTTCGTGGTGGAAATGGACGGCAAGGTGGCAGGTTTTTACACCTTAGAACCCATCGCCGCCGGAGAATCAAGGGCAGATGACGGCGTCGAGCTCGGTGCCCTCTTCATCGAGCCCCACCGGCAGCGCAGCGGTCTCGGCCGGCTGCTCCTCGAGCACGCCGCCGCCGAGGCGCGCCGGCTGGGCTACGCGGTGCTGGTGATCCAAGGCGACCCCAACGCCGGCGACTTCTACCAGCGCATGGGAGCCATCCCCGCAGGCACCCGCCCCTCCGGCAGCATCCCGGGGAGGGAGCTGCCCATGTTCCACCTCGATCTCGAGAGCTCCGAGGCCTGAGCCGATTCCAAGCGGGCCCCTGCCCCGCGGGGCCTCCCTCAAACTCTCTGCAGCTTCTGAGCGGTCATCTCCTCCAAGGCCGTCGCGCCGTAGTGCTCGAAGACCCATTCGTCGGAGTACACCGAATCCAGATAGCGCTCGCCCCGATCCGGCAGGATCAGGACGCAGGTAGAGCCGTCGGGGATGCGATGGCGGTAGCGGCCCAGGGCCGAGACCACCCCGCCGGACGATCCGCCGGCGAGGATGGCCTCCCGGCGCACCAGCGTCCGGCAGCCGGTGATGCAGTCGAGGTCGGAGACGTGGAGAACCACGCAATCCTCCGGGCTCGGGCACAGCGGCGGGCACAGCCCCGCTCCCAGGCCGGGGATCTGCCGCGGCTCGGCGATGGACGAGAAGATCAGGCTGCCGACGGCATCCACCGCCACCAGCTGAGTGGGATACCCGTGACGCTTCACCGACTCCAGGCAACCCCGGAGGGTTCCGCAGGTACTGGTGGCGCAGAAGAGATAGTCCGGCGGAGCCCCCAATTCGTTCACGATCTCCGCCATGGTGGTGCGGAAATGGGCTCCAGCGTTCTCGTGATTGGCGTATTGGTTGGGCCAGTAGGCAGGGCGATGCAGCTGCACCAATTGCTCCACCCGCTTGAGCCGGGCCTGGAGGAGCTCACCGGTTTCCGGGTCGGGCTCCGTCACCACCTCCAGGCGAGCTCCGTAAGCCTCCAGAATGCGCCGATTCTGCAGCGTCGTCTTGGAGTCGACGACGCAGATCAGTGGCAGGTCATGGTAGGCGCAAAATTGCGCCAGCCCGATCCCCATATTCCCCGAGCTGGACTCGACGATGGTGGTGCCGGGCTTCACTTCCCCGGTCTCGAGGGCGGCCTCGAGGATGGCCAGGGCCGGCCGGTCCTTGGAGCTGCCACCGGGATTGAGCCCTTCGACTTTGGCGAAGATCCGGAGAGATTCTTCCGGAAAAAGGCGCACTAGAGAAACGAGGGGGGTATTGCCGACCGCGGCGAGGATTCCGCCTATCACCTGAGCCTCCTTGGGATCTCGGTTCGGTCGGTGGGGCGGCCACTCCCCGACGCCCGTCCCTCAAAACAACTCAACGAGCAAGCAAGGACGCAATGCCCTTGTCATACATATACGGCAGTTACCATCGAGAGTTCTCCGGCAACTACTGCAAGTCCATCGACAAAGGTAGTGTGGGCCACCGAGCTCAGAGGGACAAAGCTCAGAAGGACAAAGCGCCGCGTCTACCCGGATCGGAGGCTCGCAGAGAGGGCACAAAAAAGGCCCCGCGACAGCGGGGCTGAAGGAGGAGAAGCGAAGGAGACTCTTGGGAGTCCCCTGCTTCGTGTCTTGATACGGATGGAAAGCGATACTGGTTCAAACAAACGATGACAAGTCGAAGAAATCGAGAAGGAAGACGGGACTCTGGAGCGAGCCGCCCGCAAAAAAAGCCCCGCCACGGCGGCGGGGCTGCAAGGAGGAGAAGCGAGGAGACTGTGCGTCTTGCCTGCTCATGAATTCCTACGGCCGGTCCTCGAAGGGCGTCTATGCCAGTGCGGCATACCTCGCGACTCGCCTGCTGGTGGGCTTTTCAGGGTCTGCTCGGGCCAAAAAAAGAACCCCGCGGAGAGCGGGGTTGTTTCGAGGAGGTAGGAGGGAAGCTTCTGGATGGGTACCAGACTCTCGTGCTCCTGATCAGTACTACGGAGCCCCCGGCGAAAGGTTTCCAGATCGTGGCCTAGTTCGAATCCGCCAGCGCTGAAAGCTCCGCCAAGGAGCCGAAGAATTGGCGCGCCGCCTTCGCCGGCTCGTCCACCAGCCCCTTGACCCCCTTCTCCGGCAGCCAATCCTCCGGCAGGTGGCTGCGGTAGGGGCGGTAGAGGAAGCGTTTGTCGAAGAGGGCGATGACGCCGGTGTCCTGGGGCGAACGGATCAGCCGCCCCGCCGCCTGCACCACCCGGGTCATGCCGGGCACCACGAAGGCGTATTCGAAGCCCTTCTCGAAACGCTCCTCGTAGTACTCCTTGAGCAGCTGCTGCTCCAGATTGAGCGCCGGCAGGCACGGCCCCACCACCGCCACCGCCCGCAGCATGTCGCCGGGATAGTCCACTCCCTCGGCGAACACGCCGCCGGCCACCGCCAGCAGCAACACGTCCCCCAGCAGGGCGCCCCGCAGGGTGTCGAGAATCTCCTCCCGCTCCTTGTCGCCGGACGCCCGCTGCTGCACCAGCACCCGCTTGTCCACCAGCGGCATCAGCCCCGCCACCTGGGCCAGAAAGTCATAGCTGGGGAAGAGCGCCAGGCAATTCCCCGGCACCGCCGCGGCGAAGGCCGCCAGGCGCTCGGCGATGCGCGGATAATTCTGCGGCCGCTGCTTCCAGGTGGTGGCCACCGCCGCGTCCACCACCACCCGCCGGCGCTCCGCCGGGAAGGGATTGGGGATCGACACGGTGGAGGTGCGGGCGACCTCGAAGCCCAGCAGATCGCGGTAGAACTCCGGCGGCGAAAGGGTGGCGGAGAGGCCCACCACCGAGTGGCAGCGGTGGATCACCTGTCCCAGAAAGCGGCTGGGATCCTTGCACAGCACCTTGAACCAACGGCCGTCCCGGCGCCGCTCGACGCAATGGCTGAAGGCCTGGTCGGAGACCACCAGACCGTTGAGGAAGCGCAGGAAGTCGAAGTAGAGCTGAACGAAGGGATCCTCAGCGCGGAAGCTCTTGGTCTCCCGCTGGTACTCCAGGTAGTCGATGAAGGCGCTGTCGAAGGCCGGCCGCAGCGACCACAGGCGATCCTCCGGCAGGGTGGTCTCCAGCGCCTCCACCTGCGGCGGCGCCACGGCCAAGGCATCCTCCACGCTCTGATCGATGAACGCCGCCAGCTTCAGGCACAGCGCCTCGATCTCGAAGTGCACCGGCTGCCCTCCCAGCCGCATGGCCTCCGCCGCCCGCCGCGCCGGCTCGGCCCCCAGCTCCGGACTGTAGTAACCCCGCCCCCGCCCCACCAGGTTGTGGATCTCGTCGATCACCAGCACGGTGTCGCTGAGGTCCGAATCGCCGCCGAAATTGGAAAGAGAGACGTAGGGGTCGAAGACGTAGTTGTAGTCGCACACCGTCACCTGCACCTGCTCCCCCACCTCCAGGCTGACCTCGAAGGGACAGACCTCCGCCTCCCGGGAGGCCTCGTAGACCGCCTCCGGATCGAGGGTGGTGTGGCGATCCAGCAGATTCCCCACGACCTGGGAGCTCTGGAGCTTCAGGTAGTAGTCCCGGGCGAAGCGGCAATACTCCTCGTGGCAGATCAGCTGGTCGTTGGCGCACATGCGGGCCTTGGCGCGCATGCGCAGGGAGTGGAAGGATCCGTGCTGGTTGAGCATGCGCAGGACGGTGGTGACCATGTCCTGCTGGGTGTTTTTGGCGGTGAGGACGAAGAGGCGCTTGTCGTGCTCCAGGCAGTAGCGCAACGTCGGGTAGAGGGTGGCGACGGTCTTGCCGATGCCGGTGGCGGCCTCCAACAGCAGGTGGTCGGAGCTCTCCATGGCGGCCTGCACCGACTCCAGGATCTGCTCCTGCCCGGGGCGCAGCTCGGGAAAGGGGAAGGTGGTTTCGGCGGCGGCGGCGACGCGGTTCTCCCGCGCTTCCCGCTGGCGCTCGATATTGGCGAGGATCTCCCCCACCCGGCGCTTCACCGCCACTTCCAGCCCCCGCAGGTCGGCGGAAAGCTCCACCCGTTCGACGGCGTCGGAACCGATCTCGATGAACACCAGCTCCGGCCGCACCGGTGCCTCGCCGGCTTCCTCGGTGCCCTCCAGCATCCAGGCGTAGAGCATGGCCTGGCGCTCGTAGACCTCCCGCGCGGCGGCGCTCAGCTGGCCGCCCCGACGCACGGATTTGATCTCCTCCACCACCAGGGTGCCGTCGGGATCCCGCCGCAGCCCGTCTGCCCGGCCGCTCACCCGCACCTGCCAGCCGCGGAACTCGAAGGTCTTGCGCACCACCACCTCACGGCGGTAGGTGGGATCTTGCTCTAGAACCTGCTCCTGGTATCGGCTGTGAATCGCCTGCCCCAGCCACAGCCGCTCGTAGCCCCCCCGCTGGGCGAACCCCAGGCTGCGCAGGAGCCGGGTCTCCAGCAAATCGTAGACTCCCAGATCCAGAATCAGGGCTTCACTGTCGATGCGCGGCGCCATGGCCGGAGAGTATAAGGTGTGGGGGGAAAAGGCACTTTCTGGGCGGGGGGAGCCGAAGTAGTCAACGCCCGTGGTCACGGCAGCTCCGCCCGGGGATCCAATCCTGGGGCGAGGACAGAGGCGCTCCCGAGGGGGAGCCCGAGACAAAATCTGCTGGTTCCCACGCTCCAGCGTGGGAATCGCACATCGATGCGCTTTGCACCAACGTCAAGGCCCCGCTCCAGCGGGGCGGGTGACCTTCCGAAGCAAGATACCTGGAGGTCAACGAGCTCACTCCCCCACCCCCGACGCTGGAGCGTCTCCCCTGTGCTCCCACGCCGGAGCGTGGGAGCGAGAAGGCTCTGAGCAGATTCTGGGAGCCGGATTCATCCGGCGGTGTCCTGGGTAGCCCCGGGATTGATCCCGGGGCGAGGGCGGGGGCGCTCATCTAAGGGCTGACCGGAGCCGGCCGGAGGCCGGCGCTCCCAGGGGGAAGCCAGAGTAGTCAACGCCCGTGGTCACGGCAGCTCCGCCCGGGGATCCAATCCCCGGGCTACTCAGGGTCCGCCAGCTCCGCTGGCTCCGGAGGAACAACCGTGGTGGAGCAGATTCTGGGAGCCGGATTCATCCGGCGGTGTCCTGGGTAGCCCCGGGATTGATCCCGGGGCGGGGGTGGGGGCGCTCTCAGCGGAGAAGAAGCATGACATCTCAACACGGCACTCTTTCCGACCCCTGGAACCACCCCCCAACCCCCTACCAGGGTCCCAACCTGGAAGAAGTGACCTCGCCGGAGGCGGTGGATGCGGTCATTGAGGCTCTCTTCCCGGAAGGTCTCCCGTCCCCGCGCGGCGGCGAGGGGCGGGTGAGTCATGTCACCGCCTGTTGGCTCTCTGGGGAGGAAGGGCAGGAGCTGCGCACCCTGGCGATCAACGAGCACACCCCCAAGAGCCCCTGGGATGCCTTCGTCCTCAGCCTCTGCCGGGCTCGCGCCGGAGCCATCCTCACCACCGGGGCCAATCTGCGGGCGGAGCCGAAGCTGCATCATCAGGCGCTGGTGGGGGAGCCGGCGGCAGGAGCGTTGGAGGCTTGGCGGCAGCGGGAAGGGTTGGAGGGACCACCGCTGAGCGTGGTTTTGACCTCCGGGCGGGATTTGGATTGGCAGCACCCCCTCTTCGCCGGGGAGACAGCGATTTTCACCGGTCGATCCGGAGCTGAGTTGCTAGGGGAGGCAGCGGAGGCGCGGGGAGTGCCGGTGGTGGCGGCGGATGAGCCGGGACCGCGGGAGGTCGTGCGCTGGCTGCGGGAGAGTGGGCGAGGCCCCGTCAGCATCGAGGCCGGACCGAGCACCTCGCAGGAGCTCTACCGCGAGCCGTCACTGGTGGACGAGTTGATACTCTCCCTCTTCCACGGAGACGAGGTCCCCGAGCCCGCCCGCGGCAAGGCGCTGCTGAAGACCGAGGAGCTGGCAAATGTCTTTCCGCTGGCCTCGTCCCCGCGATGGGTGGACGAGGCCAGCGGCAGATGGTCCTTCCGGCGCCTCAGCCGAGGCTGAGACGGCGCGCTCTGGAACTAGGCGTTCTTCTGGATCAGAAACGGTCCCCCACCACCGGCAGCTCCCGGCGGCGGATCCACAGCACCACCAGGCTGGCGGCGAAGACCACCAGGGCCATGACGAAGAGGGTGCCGCCGTCGTTCTGGACCTCGATGCCCAAGACCGTCAAATGGCTGAGGATGGCCCCCACCATCAGGCCGGCGGAGAGCAACGCCCCCAGTACCACCGTCGCCGGCACCAGGATCGCCAGACCGGCGATGAGCTCGAGGATTCCCGTGGCGATACGGCCCCAGGGCTCCACCCCCAGCTGTTGGAAGATCCATACCGGCTCCGGCGCGGCGGTGAATTTGAAGTAGAGGGTCTGAAGCAGAATCACCGCGACGACCAGCTGTGCCACCCAGGAAGCGATCTTGGCGCCCTTGTTGAGACTCGTGCTCATGATCTAGACCTCACTCTTCGTTCAGTTTGGGCCAGTTCTCGTCCGCCGCCTCGATGAAGGCGTCGCGGTCCGCTTCCCACTTCTTCTGAATCTTCTGGTTGTAGTTCAGGTAGAGCTTGCCGTCGACGATGGACCAGGCCTCCGGGTCGATGCCGGCGGTGCTGCCCTGGCTCACGGCGTAGGCGCAATAGCCGCCATATTGGGGCGCGTACTTCTCCGGATCCGCCTCGAAGAGATCACGATGCTCGGCGCTGGCGAAGCGCCAGGTGGCGTCCATCCACTCGAAGGTGAAGTCCTTGCTCCCCTCCACCGGCTTATCATCCTCGAAGTAGGCCACGGCGTCGTAGCCCTCGATGGCGACGTCTCCGAAGAGGCTCTTATTCACCTTGCCCGCGGCCTCGGCGCCAGGGGCCACGGCCAGGACCAGAGCGAGAATGGCAAGGATCAGCGAGGCACGGCCCCAGGCTGGGAGGCGAATATCTGCAGAAATCATGGAACTCTCCTTGGTAGGGATTGCCGGGGGTGCTTCCGGCAATCGGTCTCGCTCATGGTACGACGCGATGGAGTGGGTCGGTTCAATCACCTCGTCCTCGGGCCCACGATTCGAGGACCCCTGTGGTAGCGTAATCCGCTGGCTCGCCAGGCCAATCCGACCACTCAAATCGGCCACCCAAACCGCAACCGACGGAGACCTCCATGTCCCTTCTCGATACTCCCCTCACCCGCCAGCTGGGCATCGACGTGCCGCTGATCTGCGGTGCCATGTATCCGTGCAGCAACCCCGAGCTGGTGGCCGCGGTCTCCGAAGCCGGCGGCATCGGTGTGATCCAACCCCTCTCCCTGGTCTACGTCCACAGCTACGAGTTCCAACAGGGGCTGGACTACATCCGCAGCCTCACCGACAAACCGGTGGGAATGAACGTCATCGTGGAGAAATCCTCCAAGGTCTACCAGGAGCGCATGGAGCGCTACACCGACCAGGCGCTGGAGGCCGGGGTGCGCTTCTTCGTCACCTCCCTGGGCAACCCCCGCTGGGTGGTGGAGAAAGTCCACGCCGCCGGCGGCTTCGTCTACCACGACGTCACCAATCGAAAGTGGGCGGAGAAGGGGCTGGAGGCAGGGGCGGACGGCCTCATCGCGGTGAACGACCGCGCCGGCGGCCATGCTGGAGACCAGGGGACGAAGGAGCTGATAGAAGAGCTAGAAGGCTACGGCGTGCCGGTGATCTGCGCCGGCGGTATCGGCTCCGAAGAGCGCTTCGTCGAGGCCCTGGATCTCGGCTACGCCGGCGTCCAGATGGGCACCCGCTTCATCGCCACCGAGGAGTGCACCGCCCACGAGAGCTACAAGGACGCGGTAGTGGAGGCGGACGAAGACGACATCGTGCTCACCGAGCGCATCACCGGCGTGCCGGTGTCGGTGATCCGCACTCCCTACATCGAGTCCATCGGCACCAAGGCCGGCCCCATCGCCCGCTGGATGCTCAAAGGGCGCCGCACCAAGCATTGGATGCGCATGATCTACGCCGTGCGCTCGCTGCGCAACCTGAAGAAATCGTCGCTGCGGTCCTTCTCCTACAAGGACTACCTGCAGGCCGGCAAGAGCGTCGCCGGAGTCCAGCGCATCGAGCCCGCCGGCGACGTGGTGCGCCGTTTCGCCGCGGCGGCCCGGGAACGCTCCGGCACCGGCAGCAAGATTCAAGCATCATGAGATTCGTCCCCTCCCGAATCGCCTGGCTGCTTCTCCTGGGCTTGCTCCCCACGAGCTTGCTGACCGGCTGCGCCGAGCCCCCCCAGCTGCTGCAGAAGGCTCCTGTCACCGCCACCGCCACCATCGAGCCCCTGGGCTATCTCCTCGACCGCGTCGGCGGCGAGCGGGTGGACGTCCAGGTCCTGATCCCCACCGGCCGCTCGCCCCACGAGTACGAGCCCCGGCCCGGCGACCTGAAGGCGCTGCTGGAGTCCGATCTGCTGCTGCGGGTGGGCCATCCCAGCTTCGCCTTCGAGGAACGGCTCCTGGAATCCACCACCGAGCGCTCCCCGGATCTGCAACAGATCTCCCTCATGGAGGTGGCCGGCACCGCCGTGGAGGGTCTGGAGGAGCCCCACCCGTGGCTGGCGCCGCCGGTGCTCGAGCTCATCGCCCGGGAGCTGGGGGAACGGCTGGCGGAGATCGATCCGGAAGGTGCCGACGGCTATCGGCAACGCGCCGAAGCGTTTGCCGCCGAGGCCCGAGCCCTGGAAGCGGAGCTGGCCCAATTCCTCGCCGCCTCCCCCTGCCGCGCCTTCCTGGTGGACCATCCCGCCTGGGGCGCCTTCGCCCGGCGCTACGGGCTGGTGGAGCTGGCCATCGAGCACGGCGGCAAAGAGCCCGGCCCGGCCTCCCTCCAGCACACCGTCGAAGCCGCCCGGGTGGCGCGCATCCAGCTGATGCTGGTGCGGCCGGGACGTCCCGAGGCCACCAGCCTCTCCGTCGCCCGCGCCCTGGGGGCGGAGACCGAGGTCCTCGATCCCCTGAGCCGCGACATCCCGGCGACCCTGCGCAAGGCCGCGGAGCTGATCAGCCGGAGCTGCGACCATGACTGAAGGCTCCCCCGCTGCCGCCCCAGCCGCAGCCACCGGCCCGGCTCTCGAGCTGCGGGGCATCACCGCCGGCTACAACGGCGGTCCGGCGGTGCTGGAGAACGTCCAGCTGGAAATCGGCTCGCGGGAGTATCTGGCCATCATCGGCCCCAACGGCGGCGGCAAGACCACCCTGCTGCGGGTGCTGCTGGGGCTGGTGGAGCCGCGGCGGGGCTCGGTCGTCTCCCATCTGCCCCACGGCCGCAAGCGCCTGGGTTACGTGCCCCAATATTCGACCTTCGAAGCCGGCGTGCCGCTGCGGGTGGAGGAGGTCGTGCTCATGGGGCGCATCTCCCGCCGCGGTCTCGGCCGGCGCTATCGCCGGGAGGACCGGGAGGCCGCCCGGCGAGCCCTGGAGGCAGTGCATCTGGAGGATCGGGCCCAAGAGCCGGCGACGGAGCTCTCCGGCGGCCAGATCCAGCGGGTGCTCATCGCCCGCGCCCTCGCCGGCGAGCCGGAGGCCATGCTCCTGGACGAACCCCTGGCCTCCCTCGACGTCGAATCCCGGCGGGTGGTGCGGGAGCTTCTGCTGGAGCTCCACCGCACCATGCCCGTGGTGCTGGTGACCCACGACCCGGCGGCAGTGGCCCAGGAAGTCCAGAGCATCGCCTGCGTCAACCGCAGCCTGACCTACCACGGCAGCGGCGAGCTGACCTCGGAGGTGCTGGAGGAAACCTACGGCTGCCCCGTGGACCTCATCGCCCATGGCGTACCCCATCGGGTACTGGCCCCCCACTCTCACGAGGGCTCGACTTCTGGACATGTTCCTGCCCACGGGCATGCTCACGGCCCTTCCCAGGATGGGTCCGGAGGAGGCTCCCATGAGTGAGCTCCTCATCTGGTGGTCCGAGCCGCTGCTACGCCCGGCGCTCATCGCCGGGGTGCTCACCAGCGTTCTATGCGGCGCCCTGGGCACCTTCGTGGTGCTGCGGCGCCTGGCCTTCCTGTGCGGCGGCTTGAGCCACGCGGCCTTCGGTGGCCTGGGCCTGTGCCACCTGCTGCAGCTGCCGCCCCAGGCCGGCGGCCTCGCCACCACCGCCGTCGCCGCCCTGCTGCTGGGGCCCATGTCCCGCCGCAAGGCCCTCAACCGGGACGCCCTCATCGGCGCCTTCTGGGCCGTGGGCATGGCCGCCGGCGTGCTCTTCCTGCACTTCGCTCCGGGCTATCCGCCGGATCTCTCCGCCTACCTCTTCGGCAACATCCTGCTGGTGACCACCGGCGACCTGTGGCTGCTGGCCACCCTCGACGCCGTCACCCTGCTGCTCTTGGGGCTGTTCTACAAAGAGATCGTCGCCAGCACCTTCGATGAAACCTTCGCCGCCACCCAGGGCGTGCCGGTGCGCTGGCTTTCCACCCTGCTGCTGCTGCTGGTGGGCGCGGCGGTGGTGGTGCTGCTGCCGGTGGTCGGGCTGCTCCTGGTCCTCGCCCTGCTGACCATCCCGCCCCTCATCGGCCTGCGCCTGTGCCGTAGCCTCCCCGGCGTCTTGAGCACCGCCGTCGTCGGCGGCATGGTCATCACCCTCGGCGGGCTGTGGATCTCCTACCTCTTCGACGCCCCTTCCGGCCCCTGCATCATCGTCCTGGGAACGGCGCTGCTGCTGGCGGTCTACGGCGTCACCGGCCTCACCCGGAGAGCTTGAGCCATGGGCTGGCTCCAGACCTTCGCCGTCGAGAGCGCCCGCATGCTCGCCCTGGCGGCGCCCTTTCTGCTCTTCGGCCTGTTCACCGCCGGCCTGCTCCACGTGCTGCTGCCGGAGGCGTTGATCCTGCGCTGGATGGGCCGCCGGGGCATGAAGGGCGTGTGCCTGGCAGCGCTCATCGGTGTGCCGCTGCCGGTGTGCAGCTGCGGCGTCGTGCCCATCACCGTCGAGCTGCGGCGCAAGGGCGCGAGCCTGCCCTCCAGCCTCTCCTTCCTCACCACCACCCCGGAGTCCAGCGTCGACTCCATCCTCCTCACCTGGGGCCTGATGGGCCCGGTGATGGCCATCGCCCGCCCCATCGCCGCCTTCTCCACCGCGGTCCTCGGTGGCGCCATGGCCCTGGGTTGGCTGCCGGAGAGCTCAACGCCGCGCACCGTTTCTCAGGATGAATCGGACCCCGCCGAGGGTGTCACCGACTGTGGCACCGACTGCGAAGCCTGCGGCAGCCACGACCTCCCCGGCGAGCACTCCGACCGCGCCCTCGCCGCCCTGCGCACTTGGCGCAGCCGCTGGTTCCAGGCTCCCTTCGGCAAGCTTCCCGCGGACCAAGATCCCGGCCCCGGCCTCTGGCAGGGCGTCCTGCGCCCGGCCCTGCGCTACGGTTTCGTCGACCTCTTCGACGACCTCGCCTTCTGGCTGCTGGTGGGCATCCTCGCCGCCGGCGCCGTCGCCACCCTGGTCCCCGGCGACCTCGCCGCCCTCGGCCTCGGCGGCGGCCTCAAGCCCATGCTCCTGGCCCTCGTCATCGGCGTCCCCCTCTACATGTGCGCCTCCGCCTCGACCCCCATCGCCGCCGCCCTGATGCTCAAAGGCCTCGGCCCCGGCGCCGCCCTCGTCTTCCTCCTCGCCGGCCCCGCCACCAACATCGCCACCCTGGTGCTCCTGGCCAAAACCTTCAGCACCCGCTTCGTCGCCGTCTACCTCACCAGCGTCGTCGCCGGCGCCCTCCTCTGCGGCCTGGCCCTGGAAGCCCTCCTCACCCTCACCGGCTGGAGCCTCCAGATCCCCACCACCGAATTCGCCGCCGAGGGCCTCGGCCTGATCCTCATCGCCAGCGCGGTGGTGCTGGCGGTGCTGCTCGTGTGGCGGTTGTCCAGCGGGGCGTTGCGGAGTGGGTTGCGGGAGTTGCGAGAGGGGTTTCTGGGGGGCGGTGAGGTGGGCTGAGAAGGCCCCCACCCTCGCCCCGGGATCAATCCCAGGGCTACCCAGGACACCGCCGGATGAATCCGGCTCCCTGAATCTGCTCAGAGATTTCCTCCCCTCCGGAGCCAGCGGAGCTGGCGGAACCTGAGTAGCCCGGGGATTGGATCCCCGGGCGGAGTCGCATCGGCCACCAAGGCCCACTCCTCGAGATCCAGCGCCCCCACCCTCGCCCCGGGATCAATCCCGGGGCTACCCAGGACACCGCCGGATGAATCCGGCTCCCTGAATCTGCTCAGAGATTTCCTCCCCTCCGGAGCCAGCGGAGCTGGCGGAACCGGAGTAGCCCGGGGATTGGATCCCCGGGCGGAGTCGCATCGGCCTCTGTCGCCACCTACCAGCCCCGAAGCTCCCCTGCGATATCCTCCCCCCAATGACCCCGCCCCCGGACAAAGGCATCCTCCGCTACCGCGGCATCGCCCGCGGACTCG
>JAXHTF010000139.1 GCA_034211275.1 Acidobacteriota bacterium | reverse complement strand
CGCCGCTCCCAGGACGAGATCGCTCTGCTCTCCCACCAGCGCGCAGCCGCGGCGGCGGCGGACGGGCGGTTGGGAAATCAGATCGTTCCCACCTTCACTCTGCCCAAATACGACGACGTCCTGGAGCACGACAACGGCGTGCGCAGCGACTCCTCCATGGAGGCTCTGGCCAAGCTCAAGCCGGTCTTCGACCGTCAATACGGCACCCTGACGGCGGGCAACTCCAGCCCTCTCACCGACGGTGGCTCGGCGGTGCTGTTGATGTCCGAGGAGAAGGCCAAGGCGTTGGGCTACGAGCCCCTGGGCTACATCCGCTCCTGGGCTTCCTTCGCTCTCGACCCCGGCACCCAGCTGCTCCAGGGGCCGGCCTTCGCCGCTCCCATGGCCCTGGATCGCGCCGGCACCAGCCTGACGGATATGGAGCTTATCGAGATGCACGAGGCCTTTGCGGCTCAGATCCTGTCGAATATGAAGGCCTTCGCGTCGCGCAAGTTCGCCCGCGAGGAGCTGGGGCGGGATCAGCCGGTGGGGGAGATCGATCTCGACCGCTTCAACGTCACCGGTGGCTCCATCGCCATCGGCCATCCCTTCGGCGCCACCGGCGCCCGGGTCACCATGCAGCTGCTCTACGAGATGCGGCTGCGGGGCCTGGGGCTGGGCCTGATGACGGTGTGCGCCGCCGGCGGCACCGGCTTCGCCATGGTGGTGGAGCGGGATTGAGCCACCAGCCGCCCCGGCCCCTCGACGGGCGGTTGGTGGTGGATCTCAGTCGCTATCTCCCCGGCCCCCTCACCGCCCAGCTGCTGGCCAGTCTGGGCGCTCGGGTGGTCAAGGTGGAGGAGCCGTCTCTGGGGGATCCGGTGCGTTTCGCCCCGCCCCGCCCCGGCGGTCAGAGCGCCCTGGCGGCGCTGCTCCTATCCGGCGTCGAGAGCATCGCCCTGGATCTCAAGAAGCCGGCGGCGCTGCAGGTGCTGGAGGAGCTTCTGGAGCACGCCGACGTGCTGGTGGAGAGCTTCCGGCCAGGAACTCTGAAGCGGCTGGGGCTGGCACCGGAGGAGCTGCGCCGGCGCTTTCCCAAGCTCATCGTCTGTTCGCTCAGCGGCTGGGGGCAGGATGGCCCCCACGCTCATCGCAGCGGCCACGACCTGACCTACCAGGCCATCGCCGGAGGCTTGGCCGCCGGCGACGGCATGCCGGCCATTCCCACCGCGGATCTGCTGGGAGCCTGGAGCGCTGCGGCGTCGGTGCTGGCGGCTTTGGTAGAGCGGGGGGAGAGTGGCCAAGGACGCTGGATCGACGCCGCCCTCTACGACGCCGCGGTGCACGCCAATCTCATGGGTTGGGTTGCCGAGGCCGACGGCCCCAAAGCGGTGGGGGAGGAGCTGACCCTCACCGGCGCGCTGATCTGCTACGACCTCTATCCCACTTCCGACGGCGGTCTGCTGGCTCTGGCTCTCCTCGAGCCGCACTTTTGGCAGCGCTTCTGCGATGCGGTGGGCGTGCCGGAGCTGCGCAAAGCTCATCTCAAACCAACCCCCGAGAGCCGTCGCCGGCTGGCGCGGCTGGTGGCGGCCCGTAGCCGCGACCAATGGCAAGAATTCATGGCCGAGCACGACCTGCCCGGAGAACCGGTCTTGAGTGCCGCCGAGGCCGCCGAGCACCCCCAATTGAAAGCCCGGGGGGTGCTGGCCCAAGGCCCCGACGGTCTCCCCCGGCTGGCCTTTCCGGCGCGCTTCGACGGGCAGCGGCCGAGCTCCAGCGCCGCGGTGCCGAAGCTCGGGGAAGGCACCTCGGAGCTCCTCGACGAGCTCGGGCTGCCGCCGGAGGCTCTACCCCGGCTCCGCCGCCGCGCCGGCATTGGCAAGCGGTTCAGTCTCAAGCGTTGGATCATGGGGCGCCTGTCGGATCGCCGCTGATCGCACGTCATCTCGCCGCAGGAGGAATTCATGAACATCGTTCTCATCGCGCTGGCGACCCTGCTGCTCGCCTTGTTGCTGATCACCCTCTACGATCTCTTCCAGCGCAAGCACGCCATTCTGCGCAACTTCCCCATCATCGGGCATTTCCGCTACATCCTGGAGTCCGTGGGGCCGGAGCTGCGGCAGTACATCGTCACCGACAACGACGAGGAGCGGCCTTTCAGTCGCGACCAGCGCCGATGGGTCTACTCTTCCGCCAAGCAGCAAAACAATTACTTCGGTTTCGGCTCCGACAACGATTTCCAGAACGCCAGCAACTATCCGATCCTCAAGCACTCCACCTTTCCCTATCCGATCCTGCCTCAGGGCAAGGAGAAGCTGTATCCGCTGCCCTCGTGCAAGATCTTGGGTGGGCCTCGGGGGCGGCGGAAGGCTTTCCGGCCGGCTTCGGTGGTCAATATTTCGGCCATGAGCTTCGGCTCCCTGAGCTCCAAGGCGGTGGAAGCCTTGAATCGCGGCGCGGCCCTCTGCGGCTGCCTGCAAAACACCGGAGAAGGGGGCATCTCGCCCTACCACGAGAACGGCGGCGAGCTCATCTGGCAGTTGGGGACCGGTTATTTTGGCGCCCGCGCTGCCGACGGTGGCTTCGATCTCCAGGCGTTCCAGGATCGGCTGGCGAAGCATTCCAAGGTGCGGGCCATCGAGATCAAGCTCAGCCAAGGGGCCAAGCCGGGGCACGGCGGCGTGTTGCCGGGGAAGAAGGTGACGGCGGAGATCGCCGGTATCCGGGGGATTCCTCAGGGCGAGGATTGCCTCAGCCCCGCCGGCCACACGGCGTTCCACGATGCCGACAGCCTGCTGGATTTCGTCGAGGAGCTGGCGGACGTGTCCGGGCTGCCGGTGGGCATCAAGTCGGCGGTGGGGGAGCTGGAGTTCTGGTACGACCTGGCGCGGCTGATGGAGGACGGCCAGCGCGGCGTCGACTTCATCACCATCGACGGCGGCGAGGGCGGGACCGGCGCTGCGCCCCTGGCCTTCACCGACCATGTGGCGTTGCCCTTTCAGCTGGGCCTCGCTCGGGTCTACCCGATCTTCGTGCAGCATGAGGTGGACCAGCGGGTGACCTTCATCGGCTCCGGCAAACTAGGTCTGCCGGAGCGCGCCCTGGTGGCCTTCGCCCTGGGGTGCGACATGATCAACGTCGCCCGGGAGGCGATGATGGCGGTGGGTTGCATCCAGGCCCAGCGCTGTCACACGGATCATTGTCCGACGGGAGTGGCGACCCAGAATCGTTGGCTCATGCGCGGCCTCGATCCCACCGACAAGGCGGCGCGGCTGGCCCACTACGTCGCCGCTCTCCGCCACGAGCTGCTGGCCCTCAGCCACGCCGCCGGGCATTGTCATCCGGCGTTTCTCACCTGCGAGGACATCGAGCTCCTGCAGGACGGCAACAGCTCGAAGCCGCTGCACGAGGTCTACCACTACCGGCCGGAGTGGGGGTGCCCCCGGGGGGAGGATCTGGCGGCCCTGGAGGCTCTGATGACCGGTCAGGGATCCTCCGAACAAGTCCGCTGAAACACCCGCTGAGCCACTCCCGTAGTCCCCAGGCGAAGGAGGACTCGACTCATGTTGGAAGTATTTTCCGTCCTTGGGGTAGTGGCGGCGATGTTGGGCATCGTCTTCGTCGGTATCGCTGTGCTGGCTGTGCTCAAGGTCGTCTTCGAAATCGCCCTGGTACCGTTCACCATCGCCGTGGTGCTGTTCAAGATCTGCCTGGCGGCGGTGGGCATCGTCATCGGTGTCATCGTCGCGCCGGTGGCCATTGCCGGCCTGGTGGTGTTGGCTCCGCTACTGCTCCTGGCGCTGCCGGTGGTGGTGGTCGTGGGATTGGGCTGCATGATCTTCGTGTAGCGTTCCAGCGCGGCTTGGTAAGCTTCCATGCACCGCGGGATGAGCCCGCGGTGCATGGATCGTAGGAGACTCTCCCTTTGAAAAGCCTGCCGCCCAAGGGCCGTGCCGCCGTCATTCTCGTCATCCTGGCGATGCTCGCTCTGGTTTTCGCCTTCTGGCCCCGCAATGATTCTCTAGCCGAGCCTCCGGTCTATACCGAAGAGGTCCTGTCGCCGGTCTATCAGGTCGACCAGATCTATCGCTCCATGAAGGGGCCGGCCAGTCAGCAGGAGATCCGGCTGGGGAATCCGGAGCAGGAAGAGCTGCTGTGGGTGGTGGGCTATCGGGCGGTGATGGTGGGGCCGGACGGCGAGACGCCGTTACCCCAGGAGTTCATGTGCCACTCCAATTTGGATGTGGACCCCCGGGATCACGCCATCGCCTTCGAGGCCCAGAAGGCCATCAGCGGCCGTCTCTTCACCCTCTCCCAGGGCCAGCTGTCGATCCGCATGCCCGATGGCTTCGGAATCCCCATGCTCTCCACTGAGCCCCTTACCCTCACCACCCAGGTGCTGAATCTGAACCACGTCGATGCGGACGTGGAAGTGCGCCACAAGGTGACGGTGGAGTACGTTCGGGACTCGGAGCTGAGCGAGCCCTTCCAGCCCCTTTTTCCCCAGGCAGCCTACGGCTTGGCGGTGCTGGCGGACGAGCCGGCGCACTTCGGCCGCGGCGAGGAGTGGATGGCGGAGGGGCACGAGGAGATGGGGGCCGGCTGCCTGCCCGGAGAGAACGCTTCGGAGCATACCTACCAGGACGATGAAGGCCAGGAGTTCACCGGCCATTGGGTGGTGCCGCCGGGACGGGAGGTCAATCGCACCCTGGTTACAGAGATTCTCGATCTACCCTTCGACACCACGGTGCATTACATTGCCGTCCATCTCCACCCCTTCGCCGAGTCGTTGGAGCTCAAGGACCTGACCACCGGCGAGACGGTGTTCAAGAGCGAGGTTCGCCCGGCGGACGAGGGTATCGGCATCGATCACGTGGAGTATTTCTCCAGCCCCGGGGGCGTCCCCCTCTACCGCGACCACGAATACGAGCTGGTGAGCGTCTATGACAACACCTCCGGAGAGCCCCAGGACTCCATGGCGGTGATGTACATGTACCTCCTCGACCACGAATTCCAACCTCCCCGGCGCCTCGCCGCGCGCTAGTCCTCAGTAGGTCAAGTACGCGAATACATTCACCGATGCGGTCTTGTCGGTGGAGTTGTAGAGCAGCAGGCGGTAGCTGGGGAATGCGATGGGGAGGTCCGCTTGGGAGGCGCTGAAATAGGCTTCCTGATTCGCCGCGATCCCCGCCGCCACTTCCAGCGGCAGCTGGATCTGCCCCTCCTCCACGAAGGCTCGCAGGATGGGCTCTTCCTCCGGGATCAGAATGGCGCCGATCTCGCCGTCCCGAGCCGGGCGGCCCTTGATCTGCCCCTGCACGCTGAGCACCAGGTGGGTGTAGCCGTCGGTCTTCAGCACGCCGGCGTCGGTGAGCTGGGTGGTTTCGAAGCGTTGGGCCGGGGAGACCACCGCTTCATCCAGGCTCACCAACCGGGCGTGCCGGATGGTCCCCTGGACCTCCACCTCCCCCTGCACCGGCTGCGGGCTGGCGAGGTTGGTGACGAAGACCCGGGCGATGCGCTGAGGCCCTTGAGCGAAGAGCCAGCCGGCGGTGGCGAGGGAGAGGAGAACGGTGAGGACGAGAATGACGGTGGGCTGGAGCGTGCGGCCTTGAGACATACGACCTCCGGAAAGGGGCTGGTGCCGTGGAGTGCGGTTCTGCGATGCGAGTGCGCTACCAAGCAAGTACGCCGCAAGGTGGCCGATTGTCCAAGGGAGGAGCGAGGAGGCCAGTGAAAGGTCGGAAATCCAAACTCTCCTGCAACGCGAATCAGTAGATTGACAGCACAACCTTCGTACGCCAGGCCGGGCTGATGGACCGCTCCTGGTCCGATTCTGAAGAATGCTGTTAAGTTTGAACGCATCGAATCGGACCGGCTTCGCGCCGCCGCTCACCGATAGGAGGTTTCCAAGATGACCCGCACCGATGTCGAGACTCGCCGCTCCGCCACCCTTGCCGACAAGGGCTCGAGCCAGAAAACCGATGAGCAATGGCGCCGGGAGCTGACGCCGGAGCAGTACCGCATCGCCCGCCAGAAGGGCACCGAGCGTGCCTTCACCGGCGAGTATTGGAATACCAAGGAACCAGGGGTCTACGCCTGCGTCTGCTGCGGCCAGGAGCTCTTCACCTCCGAGGCCAAGTACGACTCCGGTAGCGGCTGGCCGAGCTTCTACCAGCCGGTAGCGGAGGACCATGTGGCCACCGAGACCGACCAGAGCCACGGCATGACCCGCACCGAGGTGCTGTGCAGCGGCTGTCAGGCCCATCTGGGGCATGTCTTCCCCGACGGCCCGCGGCCTACCGGGCTGCGCTACTGCATCAACTCGGCCTCCCTCCAGCACCAGCCCGCCTCTCCGGACGGCAGCGCTGCGGATGACAGCGAAGGTTGATCCATGGCCGATGAGTTGACTCTCCGGGTGGAAGGGGCGGTGCGCCGTCCTTTGGGACTGAGCTGGGACGATCTGGGAAAGCTCCCGGGACAGGTGGCGGACGTCGCTCAGCGGTTGCCGGGGCGCCAGGGCACGGCGGTGGAGCTGACGGCGCTGCTGGAGCACGCCGGAGCCTTGCCATCGGCCACCCGGCTGACGGTGGAGAGCGCCGACGGCTCTTACTCCGGCAGCGTCGATCTCGACGAGGCGCGGGAGGGGCTGGTGGTCTATCGCTTGGGGGACGAGCCTCTGCCGGCGAAGCTGGGCGGCCCCGTGCGCTTCTTCCTCCACGCCGCCGAAGAATGCCGCGGCCACGGGGATGATCCCTGCTTGAACGTCAAGGATCTAGGCACCCTTCGGCTGAGCTGAAGCCTTCTCTGGTTCCCTAGTCTCGAAGCGGTGCTCAACGGTGCCGCGGAGCCCGTCCCGTCGATCCGAGCACGCGGCGAACCCAACCCGAAGGGCGAGGAGCGACCGCAGGGAGCGGAACGTTTGAGCCGCGCGCGCAGGACCGGCGGGGCGAGCGGAGCTACGCCACCACCGCTCTCAAGGCTCGCCGCGATCCTTGGGTTTGCGGCCCAGCAGGGCGCTGAGGCCGTAGCCCACCAGGTCGGCACCGGTTTGGGCCACGGTGCGGGTGGTGCCGGAGAGCACCTCGGCGGAGGGGATCTGGCGGATGGCGTCCAAGACTCCCCGGCGCACCCGATCCTCGATCACGATTCCCAACTCCTCGATGGCCTCCTCCAGCCGCTGCTCCAACTTCTGCTGCTCCTCCTCCCAGCGGCGCTGGAAGAAAAGATAGGCGACGGTCAAGGTGAGGGCGCTGGAGAGCACGGCGGTGCTCAAGGCCAGGACGATGTCGGTGAGCATGGGGATCCTCCTCTGTGGTCTCTCAGCCCACGCCGCCGAAGACCAAGATCAGCTGGGCCAGGCCCGCCAGGAAGCCCAGGGCGGCGCCGATGAGGATGAGCTTGGTCTCGTCCTCCTGGAAGCACGGTCGTAGCAGATCCTGGAACTGATCCGGCGGCATGGACTGCATGCGCTGGCGCAGGAAGCGCTCGATGACCTGGGCCCGGTCGCGGTTGAAGAGATGATTGTCGAAGGGCACCGGCGAGACATCCACCGCCACCTCGCCCACGGTCTCCTTGATCTCCGCGAAACCCCGGGGACCGACGGCGAATTGGGCGACCGGCCGCATGGCCCACACCGCCTCGTCCACTACCGGTTTGATGTGCTGGCGCACCAGGTTGCGGCTCTTGTGGGAGCGCGGTCCGTAGAGCATCTCGTGGACCAACTGGCGGATGGTGAAGATCTCCTGGGTGACGATGCCGCACCACACCGCCGAGACCTCTCTCTGGCGTTTGAGAAACAGCCCCTGGAGCCTCCACGGTCCCATTTTCTTCGGATGCAGCGGCCGGAAGATCACGTTGAGGGCGATCCAATTGGTCGCCCAGCCCACCAGCAGCCCGAAGACCGGCAGCACCCACCAGGCGGGGTAGAGCACCCACACCGCCAGTTGCACCAGGCCGAAGAGGAAGCCGAAATAAAAGCCCGAGCGGACGATGAAGCGGAACTCCTTCTCCCCGGACTCGATGAACAGACGGTTGAGCAGCGCCTTGTCCCCCACCAGGCGGGTGGTGATCATGTGCTTCAGGTCCACCAGCTCTTCCACCCGGTGGGAGATGTCCTGCAGCAGCTGGTCCACCAGGTCCGGCAGCGAACGATCCACCTGACCGTAGATCTGCTGCCGCATCAGCTGGGGGAGGTTCTCCCACAACACCGCGTTGTCGCGCAGCATGACCTCGTCCGTGAGCTCCCGGATGCGCGGCTTCAGCGAGCGCTTGATGTGCTCCGAGATGGCCCCCGGATCCATCTCCTGGAAGACCTCCGGCAGGCTGCCCAGCCGCGCCATGGTGGAGTCGACGAAGGTGGCGGACATCTTCTGAGCCTTCGAGGGGATGATCCCCTGCCAGCCCAGAAACGGCGGTTTGCCCACTGGCTCCAGGGGCAGGAAGGTCATCTTGATGGCCACCCAATTGGTCGCCCAGCCGACGATGGCGGCGACGAAGGGGATGCTGACGTACTTCCACAAATCGGGAATCGCGAGGAGCTGGTCGAGGGAGCGCAGAAGGGAGTCGAGCATGGTGGGGTCTCTGGCGCGGAAGCTTACCAGTTCAGGTCCCGAAAGCTCCTGCCCGACGAGATTCGCACGGGCTGCAACTTTGTCCTCCGACGCTCGTAGTAAGCTGCGAGGCCCTTGGTAAAATGGGCCGGTTACGCTCTTGCAATCCGCAAAGCTCACAGATCGAATTTCGGTTTCTCGACAATATCCAGCTCGAATGGGAGATTCTCCATGCTCTCCAAGTCTCTCGTGTGTACAGCTTCTTCTCTCCGTTCCCGCCTCGCCCTCGGCCCATTCCTGGCGCTGCTGGGCCTCGCTCTTGGGGTCTTGGCGACCCCGGCGGAGGCTATCGACATTCAGGACACGCGGATGCTTCAGCAGCCGGCGGTGAGCGATAGCCATATCGCCTTCGTCTACGCGGACGATCTGTGGTTGGCGGATCTCGACGGCGACAACGTGCGGCGCTTGACCAGCCACGTCGGCAGCGAGGCGCGCCCCCGTTTCTCGCCGGATGGCCGCACCCTGGCGTTCACCGGCGAGTACGACGGCGACACCGACGTCTACGCGGTGGCGGTCGCCGGTGGCGTCCCTCAGCGGCTCACCTGGCATCCGTCGCCGGATATGGTCCTGGGCTTCACGCCGGACGGTCAGGTTCTGTTCAACACGCTGCGGAACTACTACACCAACCGCCGCTTCCAGATCTACAGCGTCTCTCTCGACGGCGGCCAGCCGCAGAAGAACATCCTGCCCTACGGCAACGACGCCACCTACTCCCCGGACGGCAGCTACATCGCCTACACCCCCCAGCGGGACGCCTTCACCCAATGGAAGAACTACCGCGGTGGTACCGCCGCCCGCATCTGGATCTTCAACACCGCGGATCACTCCATCGAGGAGATTCCGCAGCCCGAGGGCCGGTGCAACGACGACGATCCCATGTGGCCGGCGGACAAGATCTACTTCCGTTCGGACCGCGCCGGTGAATTCAACCTTTTCTCCTATGATCCCGCCTCCGGCGCCGTCGAGCAGCTGACTTTCTACGAAGACTTCCCCGTCCTCGCCGCCGACGCCACCGCCGAGTACATCGTCTACGAGCAGGCCGGCTACCTCCACCGCCTGGATCTGGCTTCCGGCGAGAGCCAGCGGCTGCGCATCGGCGTGGCGGCGGATGTGGAAGAAGTGCGGCCCCGCTACGCCGACGGCAAGGACTTCATTCGCGGCGGCGACATCTCTCCCTCCGGCGCCCGGGCGGTGCTGGAAGTGCGGGGCGAGATCGTCACCGTACCCGCCGAGAAGGGCGATCCGCGCAACCTTACCCGGAGCCCCGGCACCCACGAGCGGGATCCCGCCTGGTCCCCCGACGGCCGTTGGATCGCCTACTTCTCCGACGCTTCCGGCGAGGTGCGGCTGCATCTGGAGCCCAGCGACGGCAAGGGGGAGGTCCGCACCCTCGATCCTCAGGGTAAGGGCTTCTACGATGACCTGCGGTGGTCCCCGGATAGCGAGAAGCTGAGCTACACCGACAACTCCTGGTCGACCTATTGGATCGAGGTGGAAAGTGGCAGAGTGACCAAGATCTCCTCGGAGATCCACTACGGTCCCCTCAAGTCTCTGGAATCCTCTTGGTCGCCGGACTCCCGTTGGATCGCCTACACCCGCGGCACTCCCAGCAACCTGCGGCAGGTCTTCGTCTACTCTCTGGAAGAGGATCGCTCCTACCCGGTGACCGACGGTCTCAGCGACGTCGCCTACCCGGTCTTCGACGCCAACGGCAAATATCTGCACTTCTTCGCCTCCACCGACGCCGGTCCGGTGCGCCAATGGTTCGCCCAGTCCACCGTCGACATGGACCTCTCGGGCAACCTCTACACCGTCGTCCTGCAATCCGGCGAGCCCTCGCCGCTGGCGCCGCAGAGCGATGAAGAAGAGCTCGCCGAGGAAGAGGAAGAGTCCACGGCGAAAAACGGCGACAAGAAGGACGGCGAGAAGAAGGACGCCGTCGAGGCGGTGGTCATCGACTTCGACGGCCTCGATCAGCGCATCCTGGCGCTGCCGGTGCCCACCGCCCGCTACCGCAACCTGCAGCGCGGCAGCGCCGGTCAGCTCTACTACCTTCGCACCGAGTGGCCTCAGGGCTATGGCGGCGGCGGCGCCACCAGCCTGCGCAAATTCGACCTCGAGAGCCGTGAGGAAACCAGCCTCATGGACAACGCCAGCGCCTTCCTGCTGTCTCCGGATGGCAAGAAGATCCTGGTGGCTTCCGGCGGCAGCTATTGGATCGCCGATGCCGGCGGCCCCATCGATGCCAGCAAGGGCAAGCTGGCGGTGGAGAAGATCCAGATCCACATCGATCCGCCCCAGGAGTGGGCGCAGATCTACGACGAGGCCTGGCGCATCAACCGCGACTACTTCTACGACCCGGATATGCACGGGGCGGATTGGGACGCGATCAAAGAAAAATACGCCGCCTTCATTCCCCACGTGCCCACCCGTCAGGATCTCAACCGGGTCCTCCAGTGGATGGGCAGTGAGCTGGGAGTGGGCCACCATTACGTCGGCGGCGGAGACTTCCTCCACGACTCGGAGGAGATCCCCAACGGCCTCCTGGGCGCCGACTTCGACACTCACGAGGGCCGCTACCGTTTCGCCAAGGTCTATGGCGGATTGAACTGGAACCCGGACCTTCGCTCGCCTCTCACGGAAGCCGGTGTGGAAGTGGAGGAAGGGGAGTATCTGCTGGCGGTGAACGGCACCGAGCTGAAGGCCGGTGAGAACCTCCACCGTCTGTTCGAGAACACCGCCGGCAAGATCGTCGAGCTGAAGGTGGGACCCAACGCCGACGGCAGTGATTCCCGCATCGTGCAGGTCCAGCCGCTGGAGAGCGAGCGGGCGTTGCGCAACCGGGATTGGGTGGAGGGCAACCTGCGGCGGGTGGAAGAAGCCACCGACGGCCGCGTGGCCTACGTCCACGTGCCCGATACCACCTTCGGCGGCCACACGTACTTCAAGCGCTACTTCTATCCCCAGGTGCACAAGCAGGCGGTGATCGTCGACGAGCGCCACAACGCCGGTGGCCAGGTGGCGGACTACGTCATCGACGCCCTGCGCCGCCCCCTGATCAGCTATTGGACCACTCGCTACGGCGAGCCCTTCAAGGCTCCCTTCGCATCGATCCAGGGTCCCAAGGTCATGCTCATCGACGAGACCGCCGGCTCCGGTGGCGACCTCCTGCCATGGATGTTCCGCAAGCTGGAGCTAGGCCCCCTCGTCGGCAAGCGCACTTGGGGCGGCCTGGTGGGCATCCTGGGCTTCCCGGTGCTGATGGACGGTGGCTTTATCTCCGCCCCCAATATCGGCTTCTGGACGCCGGAGGACGGCTACGCGGTGGAGAACGAGGGCGTGCCCCCGGACATCGAGGTGGAGCAGCTCCCCAAGGATCTCATCGAGGGCCGCGATCCGCAGCTGGAGAAGGCCATCGAAGTCGTCCTGGAAATGCTCGAGGACAATCCCCCGCAGCAGCCTGAGCCGCCGCCGTTCCCGGTGCGGGTGCGGCAGTAGCGCTCCCCCTTCTACCGACTGTGGCTGATCAGGACGCCCCTGATCTCTCAGAGACCTTCAGGTTTCCGGGAGGTCGGGGGCGTAACTCTTGAAGGTCCGGAAGGCCAGACAGCTCGAAGCAGTGGGAAGCCGTTGCCTCCTCATGGCCGGTGATTTATTGGTCCAGTTGAGCGGTATCAGGTCACATATCCCGATAGATAGCATTGCCTAAGCGACCCCAGAGAACTTATGATGGGCGGCTAAGGTCTTTTTCTGCTATACCTTGGGAGGTGCCGGTGATTTTTTCCCGGGGCTGGCAAGATCCTGAGATTCAGATTCATGAGCGATCCAGACAAGCCCATTTCCGACAGCGAGCTTCACCAGCCCTCATTGCACTTGGAAGAGGGCTGGGTCCGGTTCTTGCGCCGCCTCGGAAAAGAGAAGGTCGAGAACCATGCTCTTTCTGCTCGCAATATGCTCTTGCAGGAGGGGTTAGATGACCAGCGGGTGGAGAGCTATCGGCCCGTCGCGAAACACTACGCTGGGGCGATTCCATGGGAAACCGCTCATACCAAGTATCTTCAAGAACGGGTGTTCATGCCGACGACTGGCGAGGGCTTGCCTTCGAGACTTGATCCGCAGGATCTCGATGCCTGTCCTGAGACCTTCAGTGTCTCATCGGAGGGCTCTCCGTTCCGGTCTACCGAGGACTCTCTCCACCTCGTGCGCGTTGAGATCCTGGAGTCAGTCGCTCGGCGTGCCGGTGAGGATCCCGCTGAGGTCGAGCAGCTCGCCCGGGCCGTCGTGGCGAAGCCTTCCGGCCCCGAGGCTGGAGGATTGAAACGCGTTCTCGCTGTTTGGGAAAAGAATGCTCAAGTCCGACCTACCTTTGCCGGCTTCTGGGATGAAGTCCAGGATCTTCTCGGCAAGGCACCCAGCCAGGATCCGGAAGGATGGGCGGACCGCCTGCGAGATCGCCTCGGGCTGGCCCATATCGATCCTGCGGAAAAGAAACGTCCTGTCAAGATCTTGGTGTTCTCCTACCCCGTGAAGGATGTCCCTCAGTTGGTGGACTCCCCGGAGGTTGCCTGTTTGTTTGCCCCCACCGTGCTCGATGGCCGGCTTTCGGAAGCTTTCGTACCGGCTCCCGTGGGGAGCCTGACCGGGCACGTGCTGCACCTGGGAGGCAACGCGGAGGACCCGCGTAGGGAAGTCGTTCACCCCACCGTGCCGCTGCAGGCCAAGCATCTCGTTCGTGTCGGGGAGGTCCGAGAACCGGTGCAGCTTTCTGTCTTGCCAGAAGCCCGGGGTTTTCATCTCTTGTCGGTCCGCCAGAAGACGGGTCGCTCCGACTATGCAGCCAGTACCGACTCCGATCTTCTCGGCAGAAATTGATCCAATGAGCGAGTACTTTGTTCCCAACGACCTGTTTCGGGGCCGCCGAAGAGTGCCCTCCTGGTTGGAGTGGTTGGCGGCGGAGCCGGCGGAGGCGGTGGAAGCCTTGCTTTTCGACCGGGGGGACCTCGGTCATCTCGCGATGTCCGAGCCGGAGAATGTGCTCCTGGACTGGATGCTCGCCTTCGAGCAGGACCCGGGGTTTTCCAAGGCGGTAGACGATGGCCTCAAGGTATGGATCGAGAGCGCCTGGGGACACGCAGAGCCGGAAGAGATCTTCGGCAGCGTCCGCCCAACAACCTACGCTTGGTATCGAGCTGCCCAGATTCTCGCTTTCGGACAGGGCCTCGAAGGTGCCGTCGCGGCGTTGAGGGAACGGTTTCTGGAAGACCCTCAATTCCTTCGCGACCTCAGCGAAGCGCGGCAGCTCGACCCTGAAGGCAGAACCTGGCTGGCGCTAGCCCGCAATCAGGAAGGAGAGGATCGCTCCCTGTTGCCCCATTGGTGGCGCCTCTGCAGCCTGCCTCCGGACGTGCCTTGGTATCACGGTGGATACGGCATCCATGGTCTCCGGAGGTTGCCGGCGGAAGGGGGAGGCCAGAAGGGATTTCCAGAGGAGGTCGCTCACGGACTCTTACTGTTGGCTGAGGGGCTGGCCCAGAGAGTCGATGAAGGCTGGCTTGGAGAACCGGTTGCCCGATCCGAGTTTGAGGATATCGCTCATCTCACCATGAGGGCGGTGCCTATGCCGGAGCGTTGGGGTGTCTTCTGGGGCCGGGCATCGAAGAGGAGGTTTCGTTCGGAAAAGGCTCACTCTTGGATCGACCGTTTCGCGCCCCGGTCAGCAGAACGCCGACCAGGGAAGGGCTGGCTGAGGCCCAATCCTGACTGGTATAAGCGGGCGATTCAGATTGGCGAACCTCTAGAAAGAGCAGAAGAGAGTGCGATAGTCGCGGCTCGTGAGCTTCTTCGAGAGGAAGATCGGTTCGCTGAACTAACAGGTGATACGTACTCAGTAGTACGTTCAGCAACTACATTCTCGAAGACGGTGCGGGCTACTCGCCCTACTTTGGCTCTTGAGTGGGCTGACCTGGCACGCCAGCGTGAGCCGTGGAATCCTTACTCTTGGACTGTTACCGGGGAGGCCCTGCGGGCAGGGGGACGCGGCGAGCTGGCAATCCGGGTATTTCTGCAAGCAACGGCACGATTTCCAGAGAACAAGGTAGCTTGGACGGGTTTGGCGGAGAGTCTCAGAAGCCAGGGTCGTCTGGACGAGTCCGAGCAATTCTATAGGGAGACGGTGGAGCGCTTCCCGGACGACGTGTTTGCACGAAATGGTCTGGCGGAGAGCCTTCGCAGCCAGGGTTTCTTGCAGGAGTCAGAGCAGGTTTATCGGGAGACGGTGGAGCGCTTCCCGAACGATGAGGTAGCACGGAATGGTTTGGCGGAGAGTCTTCGGAGTCAGGATCGTCTGGAGGAGTCGGAGCAAGTCTATCGGGAGACGGTGGATCGCTTCCCGAAAGACGTGGTAGCTCGGAATGGTTTAGCGGAGAGTCTTCGGAGCCAGGGTCGTCTGGAGGAGTCGGAGCAAGTCTATCGGGAGATTATGGAGTGTTTCCCGGACGATGCCTATGCCCGTATGGGCCTGGCAGTAGTTCTTCTCCAGCTGGGGGCTTATGAGGCTGAGGCGGAAAGTTTGCTTGAGGATGCTGCTCAGCGGCTGAACAACTCTGCTGCTCGCGAGTTCCTCGATCGATTGCGCGGAGCGATGGATCCTGCGACTCGAGACTATCCAACGACTCGACCTGTAGGTGGCTTAATAGCGGAGGAAGACCTGCCGGCTGATCTGCGGGCGTGGTTATTAGGTTCCAAGAGTGGAGTCGGAAGATCCTCGATCGCCGATGCGCCGCAGCCACAGGAGATTCGAGAGGGCGAGACTGCGAAGTTGAATGCGACTGAGGAAGGCCTGGGCACCAGCGACGAGTTGGCCGAAAAGTCAGAGGTCCAGGCCTTGGAGAGAGAGGACGGGGCCTGTCTGCAACCCGAAGTCCCTTCTCAGTCGGGTGGCTCTGAAGTTCCGACCTTCCAGCATCAGGATCTGGCTCCTCTTCTCCTGGACTCCTACACTCTGCGCCGTTGGTCCCGTCGCTCCGGGCGAGGAGGAAGGGCGATCTCGGATCTGCGGCAGGATGCCGAGGAGGTATTGAGCAAGCTGCTGGCGCTGGTCGGCCGGGACGGTAGAGTCGCAGGGGAGGCGGGACTGTTGCGGCTTGAGGAGGGGGGATTGGATGCGGCGTTGGTACTTCTTGAAGAGGCAGGGAAGCGCTTTCCGGCCAATGCCAGGGTTCGATATGCGCTGGCCCGCGCCCATCGCATGAGGATCCAGCGTGATGGCCTGACTTTCGATCCGGATCGCTCGCAGCAGCTGATGCGCCCTTGGCGGCAACTAGCCCGGCTTGCGCCCCACTATCGGCCGGTTGCCTTGCTGGGGGAAGGACGGTCCTGGCTCGCCCAGGTTGACGGCCGCCGAGTGGAGGAACGGGCTCTGGAGAACTTTGGTGAGTTGGCCTGGTGGACTCACCGTCAGGCAACTGCATCAGAGGGAGGGGCTCCTCGTAGTAAAGATGAGCCTGCTTTCTCCCACTGGTGGTCGCAGGAGTTACGGCGCTCTCTCTTTGGGAGCATGAACCCACGCCATATTGGCGACCTCCCGTCAGTGCCTCAGATCCGTTCCGTGCTCGACGAGCGGGGCGCAAGCTTAGACCTCCTGGAAGAAGCTTTCATAGATCGATTCGATCCATACCCTATGATTTCGGTCTCGGCTGCCTGAAAGCCGAGAGTCCTCGGGCTTCTCCGTGCTTGGAAAACCTACCGCCCCAGACTCAGCCCCCCGTCCGCCGGGATCACCGCGCCGGTGATCCACGGGGTTTGGGGGCCGGCGAGGAAGAGGGCGAGGTCGGCGATGTCGGTGGGGTTGCCGACGCGGCCCAAGGGGGTTTGGGCGGCGAAGTTGTCCATCAGCTCGCGGACCTTGTCCTCCGGCATGGCGGAGAAGATGGGGGTGTCGACGACGCCGGGGCAGATGGCGTTGACGCGGATGCGGTGCTCGCCCCAGTCGAGGGCCCAGCAGCGGGTGAGCATGTCCAGGCCGGCCTTGGCGGCGGAGTAGACGGAGAAGTTGCGGGTGGCCATGAAGGTCACCGACGAGGAGATGTTGATCACCGCCGCACCGCCGCTGTCGCGGTGCTTTTTGAGCGCCGAGAGGGCGGCGCGGGTGACGTGGATGGGGCCCTTGAGGTCGATGTCCACCACCGCGTCGATGTCTTCGTCACGGGTGCGCTCCAGCGGCCCGCCGAGGGCGACGCCGGCGTTGTTGACCAGCACGTGGAGGCCACCGAAGGCTTCGACAGTCTCCGCCACCATGCGCCGGGCGTCGTCGGGGTTGGAAACGTCCCCGGTGACGGCCAACCCCTGACCGCCGGCGGCCTCGACCTCCCCCACGCAGGCGTCCAGGGGCTCGCGGCGGCGGCCGGTGATGGCGACCCGGGCCCCGGCGCCGGCGAAGGCCAGGGCGATGCCGCGGCCGATGCCGGAGCCTCCACCGGTGATCAAGACAGTGCGGTTGTCGAGGGATTGGTTCTGGAAGTCTTGGGACATGAAGCTCTCCTGAGGATATGAGTGGGGGAGTCTAGCAAAGGCCCGACAATGCTAAGCTGAAGGTTGATGAACAGCCTGCGAGAATCCCGACCTACCACCGCCGCTGGCCCTCTGGCTCCCCTGGAAGAACCGCCGCTGGTGCCGGTGGCGAGCAATGATGCCATGTGGCTGCAGGATAGCGGCCGCAACCTGATGTTGATCCAGGCGGTCTACATTCTCGACCGCATGAGTGTCGAGACCTTGCGCCAGGTCTGGCAGGAGCGGGTGGCCACGGCGGACGGTGGACGGCGGTTCCCGCGCTTCGAGCTCAAGGTGGTGGACCATCGCGGGCGTTGGTTCTGGCAGAAAGACGCGGCCTTCGACCTGACCCGCCACATCGTCCCCGCTCCGGAGGACGGAATCCACACCCAAGAAGCGCTGCAGGATTATGTGGGACGGCTGGCGGATCGGCCGCTGCCGGCGGATCGGCCCCGCTGGCAGCTGCAGGTGATCGAGGACTACACCGAAGAAACCTCGGTGATCATCGCCCGGCTGCACCATTGCATGGGGGATGGGATCGCCCTGATCCCGGTGCTCTTCACATTGATGGACAAGGCGAGCTTCCCCGGCGCCGACCGGCTGCCCAACACGGCCCAGGCCTACAGCAAGGTAGCCCGGGCTCTCAAGGCGCCCTTGGCGGGGCCGGTGCTGCTGGCGCGGAAGATGCTGTGGCGGGCGGACCGCAGCGCGGTGCACGGCAGCCGGCTGAGCGGCACCAAGCGGGTGGCCTGGACCGAGGCCATCGACTTCGAGCTGGTGCGGCAGGTCAAGGGCCGTCTGGGGGTGACGGTCAACGACGTTCTCATGGCCTGCGTCGCCGGTGCCTTCCAGCGCTACCTCAAGG
>JAXHTF010000138.1 GCA_034211275.1 Acidobacteriota bacterium | reverse complement strand
CGGATGAGCTCGTCGTTCTCCAAGGCGGCGACCATGAAAAGGGCGAAATCCACCCGTCGGGTGAGATTGCTCTCCAGAATCGGATCACCCACATGCCGGCTCCACACCGGCAGACCCTGGCTCTCTCCCTCTTCCAGGTCGCTACCCCGAACCACCGTCCACAGTGTGTCGCTGGCAAAGATCCGCCGGCACGCTTCCACCTGATCGTCGAGGTCCGCGAAACGGAAGAGTCGGGCGAGGAAGCCGAAGATCCTCACGAAAGTCTTGAGCTTCCACGAGTAGACATCCTGCCCGTCCCGGGTGATGTGCCAGCCGCAGGAGAAGATCAGCCGTGCTCGCGGTGGAGCGAAATCCAGCACTGCTCGAGCGGTGCCGGTGGCGTAGTGTTCCACTCCCCAGGGAACCAGAACCGTCAACACCCCATCACACCCCGCCACGGCTCGCTGGATCACCGCGCGGTCATCGGTTCGGCCGGGAACGAGAGTGATGCGACCCTGGAACCGGTCGAGCTTGCCCACGCTCTGCTCCCGACACACCCCGACCACGTCGTACCCGCGATCCAGCGCATGCTGCACCATGTACTGCCCAAGCTTGCCGGAGGCTCCGATGATGCAGACTTTCTTCATTGTTGCTCTCAGGATCGCTTCCGAGGAGTGGTGCTGGGCTCTTTGAGAATACGCGTCCCGGCGGTTGGGGAGCAAGCCGGCCTTCAGCCCCTGCGGGACGGCATCGCCCCCGACGGTTCCAGATTCTGCTGGTTCTCGGACCGCGAGAGTGCTAGCTTGTTCCTATGATGCGAGGGATCTCAGTCGCCGTTGCCCTTTGGGCGCTCCTCGCCGGTGGGTTTTCCTTGGGCCTGCTACCGGCAGCCGATCAGGGCGCTGGCGGCCTGAGTGGATCTCATCACGTCTGGGCTGCCGGTGGCTCGGTGGGTGTCGATCCACTCGAATCTCGCCCTCACTCCTCACCCTCCTCGGAGCTCGATGCCCAGGTATCGGGCCTCTTCGTCAGCTTTGCACCTCCCCTGCAGACCGTCGCCCGCGGCGGCGCGATACCGAAGGGGATGCGCCCTCGGTTCCTCAGCCAACAACCCAGCTCCCAACGGGGACCTCCTTCTCCCATCGTCTGACCGTTCGCTGAAGGTTCGACGAATTTTTGACTCCTGGGATCCCAGGAGAGGGAGAAGCTATGGTTTTCGATGCAGGAATGGTTGTAGTCCTCGTTCTCAGCGCTTTGGCCGCCACCGCCGTCGTCCTCGCCGAGATCAACTCTCGGCGCCAGAAACGAGAGGGGAAGAGCGGCGAGACCCCGGAGGAGGGAGCCGCGAAGTCGTCGAGGTGAGCGAGGGCTGCGGTGGAGGCGGCTGAGGGGCCGAGGGCTTGCTCAGGGCGATCCGGAGCAGCCGGAGCAGGGATGGCACACACACAGCGGCCCGCCACCCCGAAAGGCGGCGGGCCGCTCCGTCTTCTACTCAGGTTTCTCTATCGGACCTCAGACCTCACGGATTGCCGATCTCACACAGATCTGCGCTCTCGGTGATGAAGGAGGTGCCCTGGGCGCTGATGGCTTCCACCGTGATGCGTTTGTAGTAGCACTGGGTGGGGGCCCCGCAGTTGGCGTGGGCGCCGGAGGAGGAGCTGGTGCCGGTGGTGGTGGAGGTGACGCTGGCGGAGCCGCAGGCGTCTTGGCGGAAGTGGGTCACCCGATAATTCGCCGCTCCCTGCACCGCGCTCCAACTGCCGCTCAGGCCGACCCGATAGCCGGACTGGAAATACGCCGTGGCGGTGAGGTTGAGGGGCGGTGGCGGGCCGACCTCGCAGAGGGAAACGGTCTCGCTGGTGATCACATTGCCGCCGCTATCCAGCGCCTCCACCGTCGCCTCCCGGTAGTAGCACGAGTCCGGGGCGCCACAGTTGTTGTGGGCGCCCGAGCCCGAGGAGTTTCCGGTGGTGGTGATGGTGACGCTGGCGGAGCCGCAGGCGTCCTGGCGGAAATGGGTCACGCGGTACGAGGCGGCGCCGGGGATGGAGCTCCAGTTGGCGCTCAGGCCGACGCCGAAGGGTACCTGGTAGTAGGGCGTGCCGGTGAGGTTGAGGTTGGCGGCGCAGGTGTTGACCACCGCGCCCGACGGCAGCAGCCCGCCAAGGTCGGAGATGATGGCGTCGATGGGCACGCCGCGATTCTCCTGACCGCCGGTGCTGGTGCAGGTGGGGTTGCCGCGGCAGTGGTGCAGGGCGATGACGTAGTGATCGGAGTGCCGCACCACCGGTGAGCCGGAAGAGCCGCCCTGGGTGTCGCAGTAATAACCGACGTCCCCGGGGCCGCCGGAGCAGGCCGTCTCGGTGAGGCTGCGCACGCGGCAGGTGCCGCTGTCCAGCGAGTGGCTCGACGCTCGGGCGATGCGCTTGCCCCAGGCCGCGGGGTGTTGGGGAATGTAGATCTCGTCGCCAACGCTGGCTCCGCAGGCGTCGAGCTGGAAGTAGCCGTAGGTGCCCGTGGGATTGGTGGGCAGCTGCACCAGGGCGTAGTCCAGGCTGGTGTTGAGCTTGACCAGCGACGCCGAGGTCGCCACCACGGTGCCCGGGCAAGCGAACCACGAGGCGCAGCTGGTAGAGCAGCTGGAGCCCTCGGCCATGAACTCATAGTTGGTGTTGGCGGCGGCGGAGGCGCTGCCGATGCAATGCTCGTTGGTCATCAGATGACCGTTGGGCCCCACCAGCCAGCCGGTGCAGGCGCTAACGCCGTTGATCAGCAGCCGCGCCACCGCTCTCGATTTGTTGTACATGGTGCCGCCGTAGCACTTGGCCCACTGGGAATCGTCGGGGCCGCACAGGGCTTCCGGCTCGCTAGGGGGGAAAGAGTCGGGGAAGCCGCGGGCATAGCTGTCGAGGAGGACCGCGCCCTGGGGCACCGGCTTGGCCGAGAAGAGCTCCAGCACCGCGGTCTCGCCGGGGATGTGCAGACCCCAGAAGCCGCTGGCGCCGGGGACGATTTTGCCGGCACCGGTATACGTCCAGCTACGGCTGCCGTCGGGAGAGCGCAGAACGAGCTCGGCGCCCTCCGGCAGATTCATCGATGCAAAGTGCGGCGCAATGTACGAGGCTCCCGGGTCGGTGAGCTCGTACTTCCACACCGGCGCCGTCGAAGCGGTGCCGGTACCCAGCCGCGCCGGCGATTCGATGGTCAGAGCGATCTCTTCACCCACCGGCTCCGGCCCCTGCTGCGCCGTAGCGATGGGGTCTACCTCGAAGGGTAGGGAGGAATCGACTCCGGGAACTCCGGGCTGGGCCTCGACCCCGAGGCCAGGAGCTCCCAAGCCGACGATCAACAATCCGGTACAGAGCAAGGCTCTCACGGTGCTTGATTTCCACGACATTTCCAGTCTCCTTCTAGAACATTCCGGCCAGCCACCGCCGGCCAAGTCCAGCCCTCCCGACGAGGGCCCGAGCTCTCTCCATGCGTCGAAGGGCCGCACCCCGTCGGGATGCGGCCTGGAAGACGATTAAAGAGTGCATTCGTTATAAAAGGAGTGCCGAACAGCTCGTTTTGCCCCCCTCCTCAGGGCCGGACGAGGGCTGCTCCAAGGCCGGGCGCCCACTCCGAGGGTCGGAGAGGTCGATTCGTTGGACCCGGGGATAGGCAGGGCTCGGTGCTTCTAGATCCGAGCCGAAGCGGGAGGGAAGGTGATGTTTAGCCTTTGACAATCCAGCCGCGATCCTGGAGCAGCTGGCGGATCTGGTCGCGCTGGTCTCCCTGGATCTCGACCTGCCCGTCTCCAGCCTTGCCGCCGCTGCCGCAGGCCTTCTTGAGCTCCTTCGCCAGGGCCTTGAGCATGGACTCATTGCGCGGCAGGCCATAGATCACCGTGACGGTCTTGCCGCCGCGTCCGGACTTCTCGATGCGCAGCTTGGCGACGACCTTCTCCGGCACTGGCTCGCCCAGATTGTCGGAGCACTTACACTCCTTGGCCGGCCATCCACACTTGGCACAGACCATCGATTCGGAAGAGTAGACGAGACGGGACGGGCGTTTGCGTCGCATGGGGGGAGTGTACCGGAGGAGGGGAGTGGGTTTCAGCGCAGCCGGCGGGAGATCGCTCGGGTTTCGGAGGGGGCTCGAAGGGAGTCTCGCCGGCGACCGACTTTCACCATGGGCTGTGGAGCAGACCAGCGAACTACAAGCCTGCTGCAGCACTTACCGTTGGCTGACTCTTTCAGCAGGCTCTTGGACCCGAAGTACCGAGGGAACCGCCCCTGGAGGTGGCCTTGCCCCCAGAAAGGCCCCCTAGAAAGGGTATTGAGAGTCGATGCATTGCGACGAATACTAATTATTAGGAGTTCTATCGACAGATTCCCTACGCCCCGCGAGGAGCCCTGTGAGTCTCCAACGAGAGTCGCCCGCCGAACTGATCGCCCTCCCGCAGGGCGGTGGTGCGCTCCAGGGCATCGGTGAGAAATTCTCTCCGGACCTCTTTACCGGTACCGGCAACCTCTCGGTGCCGATCACGTTGCCGGCGGGGCGCAACGGATTCCAGCCGCAGCTCAGTCTCACCTACAGCTCAGGCCACGGTCAGGGACCCTTCGGCCTCGGCTGGAGGCTGAGTCTTCCCGGCATCCGCCGTAAGACTTCGAAAGGGGTACCTCGCTACGACGACCAGCGTGATGTCTTCCTACTGTCCGGGGCAGAGGATCTGGTGGAGGTGGGGCGTGCCGGAGGGGTGGCTACCTACCGGCCACGGACCGAGGGGCTATTCGCCCGAGTCGAGCACCACCGGAAGCCTGGAAGCGACTTCTGGCGGGTACGGAGCAAGGATGGGTTGATCAGCGACTACGGCACCGAGCCACCCACGGGGGAGGGGGAAGGCCACGGTAGGGATCCCGGCGTCGTGACCGATCCGACGGACCCGGAGAGGATCTTCGCCTGGCGCCTGACGCGAACGGTGGATCCCTTCGGCAATCGCATCGTCTATGAGTATGAGCGGGACTCCGGCGAGGGGGATCGGCTTTGGGATCAGCTCTACCTGCGGCGCATCCGCTACGTGGACTACGGGGCTGCCTCGGAGGAGCGCTACCTGGTTTCCGTCACCTTCGACTACGACCACGAGCGCCCGGATCCTCTCTCTGATCGCCGCCCCGGTTTCGAGCTTCGAACCCGGTGGCGCTGCCGCGCCATCGAGGTCCGCACCCACGCCGAGTCCGAACGCCACGTCCGCACCTACGGCCTGACTTACCTCGACGAGACCGAGGTTTCGGCGGACCGTCTGCCCGCCAACGGCACCTCGCTCCTGAGCCGGATCGCCGTCACCGGCCACGACGGCGATCTCAGCGAGGCGCTGCCGCCGCTGGAATTCGGCTATTCCCGCTTCGAGCCACAGGCCCGAGAGTTCCTAACTCTCGCCAGCGCCGAGTTGCCCGCTCGCTCCCTCGCCGATCCGCACCTGGAGCTGGTGGATCTCTTCGGCAATGGCCTGCCCGACTTCCTGGAGATGGGGCCCACCGTGCGCTATTGGCGCAATCTGGGGGGCGGCCGCTTCGATTTCCCGCGGCCGATGCGCGACGCTCCCGCGGGCCTGAGCTTCGCTCAGCCGGGGATCCGCATCATCGACGCCGACGGGGATGGTCGCGCGGACCTGCTGGTGGCGACGGGGGAGCGGGCCGGTTACTACCCTCTGGCTTCTAGCGGCACTTGGGATCGGCGCTCGTTTCGACGCTACCGCACCGCCCCCACGTTCAGCCTGGAGGATCCGGAAGTGCGGCTGGTGGACCTCGACGGCGACGGTGTGACGGATGCTGTGCGCTCGGGCTCGAGCCTGGAGTGCTACTTCAACGACCCGGAGCGCGGCTGGCACGCCACCCGCCGGGTCGAGCGGCGGCGGCTCGAGGAATTTCCCAACCTCTCTTTCTCCGACCCCCGGGTGCGCTGGGCCGACATGACGGGGGACGGCCTGCAGGACATCGTCCTGATCCACGACGGCAGCGTCGAGGTCTGGCCGAGTCTCGGGCGCGGCGACTGGGCGCCGCGGGTGTCGATGCAGAAGAGCCCCCGTTTCCCCGCAGGCTACGACCCCGCCCGCATCCTGCTGGGGGACGTGGACGGGGACGGCCTGGCCGACCTGGTCTACGTCTCCGACACTCGGGTCACTCTGTGGATCAACCGAGGGGGTTTGGGTTGGAGTGAGCCCATCGAGATCCGGGGCACGCCGCCGGTGTCGGACCGTGACTCCGTGCGCCTGATCGACCTGCTGGGCACCGGCATCGCCGGGATTCTGTGGAGTCGTGAAGCGGGCCTCGAGCTTCGGGGCCGCTCGTACTTCCTCGACTTCACCGGCGGGGTCAAGCCCTACTTGCTCACCGCGATGAACAACCACTCGGGGGCGGTGACCCGGGTGGAGTACCAACCCTCGACGCGAAGCTACCTCGCCGATCAGGAGCGGGGCTTGGCCTGGCGAACACCGCTGCCGTTCCCCGTCCAGGTGGTGGCGCGGGTGGAGGCCGCCGATCAGCTGTCCGGCGGCAAGCTCACCACGGAGTACAGCTATCACCACGGCTATTGGGACGGCGAGGAGCGCGAGTTCCGCGGGTTCGGGCGGGTAGACCAGCGGGATTCGGAGGAATTCGAGCGCTACGGTACCTCCGGTCTTCATCCCGGAGGGGGCTTCCAGACCGTCCCCACCGAGCGCTTCTCGCCGCCGGTGGAAACCCGCACCTGGTTCCATCAAGGGGCCGTCGCGGGAGAGGCCGGCGGATGGACGGAGCAGGATTTCACCACCGAATATTGGAGCGAGGATCCGAAGCTCCTCTCTCGGCCGCCGAATCAGGAGCGGGCGCTGCGGTCCCTCCCTCCGCCCACCCGGCGCGACGCCCTGCGCAGCCTGCGCGGCCGCATCTTGCGTAGCGAGCTCTACGCCCTGGACGGCGGCGAGCTGGAGGATCGGCCCTATACGGTCACCGAGCATCTCTACGGAGTGCGCGAAGAGGTCCCGCCTCAGGCCGGTGACCCGGGTCGCCGGCGCGTCTTCTTTCCCCATGTCCTGGAAGAGAGGGAGACGCGGTGGGAGCGCGGGGAGGATCCCGCCACCCGCTTCACCCTCACCGCGGATTACGATCCCTTCGGCCAGCCCCGGAGGGTCCTCGAGATCGCTTGTCCGAGGGGCTGGCGCCGCCCGGGGGATCGCCCCGCGGGACGGTACCTCGCGACCTGCACGCTGACTCGCTATGCAGAGCCTGCCGAGGGCTCGCCGGCTGCGGCATTGGAGAGGCACATACGGGACCGGATATCGATGACGACGCGCTTCGACATCGTCGACGAAGGCGGGTTCTCGCTGGAAGAAATCGTCGAGCGAGGCCGACTCCAAGAGGGGCTTCGGCCTTTGGCCCAGACTCTCAACTTCTACGACGGCGAGCCCTTCCACGGTCTCCCTCTGGGAAGGGTCGGGAGGTGGGGCGCCCTGGTGCGCACCGAGGAGCTGGTCCTCGCCGAGGGGATGCTGCGGCGAGTCGGGGAGGCTGCGGGTTTCGAGGGGCTCGCGCCCTATCTGTTTGCCGGTGAAGCGAGTCCCGACGAGATCGCCTGGTCCGTGGACTACCCGACGGAGTTCCGAGCCCGATTGCCGAGGGCCGCAGGCTACGTGGTCCATTCGGAAGACGACGGCTGCCTCGCGGGCTGCTTCGCCCGCACCGAACGGCGGTGCTACGACGTGCAGGCGGCCGCCGACGGTCCGGGCCGCGGGCTGGTGACCGCACACCTCGATCCTCTCGCCGGCGAGGCTGCCGGCGCCGTGGCGCCCACCACGGCAACACGGATCTCCTACGATTCCTACGATCTCCTACCGGTGGTCGTCGTCGATGCGGCGGGATTGCGCACCGAGGCCGACTATGACTATCGGGTGCTTCAGCCGCGGCAGGTCACCGACCCCAACGGCAACCGCAAGGTGTTCGGTTTCACCCCCCTCGGCCTGCTGAGCTCCATCGCGGTGCAGGGCAAGGAGGGTGAGGCGGTGGGGGATGGCGATCACCCGAGCACCGTGCTGCGTTACGACCTCAGTGCCTTCTCGCCGGTTGGCCGGCCTATTTCCGTAACCACGGTGCGGCGGGAGCATCATCACCACGACGAGGGCGTCTCCGGGGAGGATCGGCAGCGCACCCTCACCACCGTCGAATACTCCGACGGCTTCGGGCGCCCTTTGCAGGCTCGCACCCAGGCCGAGGACGTGCTCTTCGGTGAGGGGCCGTTGGGGCAGGGCTCGCTCCCGCCGGTTGACGGTGGGAACGAAGCTTGCCGGCGGACGCTGTCCGGACGCCGGCGGGGACCAGGGGAATCCGACAACGTCCTCGTCAGCGGCTGGCAGATCTACGACAACAAAGGGCGGGTGGTTCGGAAGTACGAGCCGTTCTTCGATCACGGCTGGGAATATCAGCCGCTGGGGGAGGAGACCCCGGGGGCCAGCGTGGTCATGGAGTACGACCCGCTGGGCCGGGTGATCCGGACGGTGAATCCGCAGGGCTCGGAGGAGCGGGTGGTCTACGGTAGGCCCCCGGACCTCACCGATCCAGCGCTCTTCCGGCCGTCCCCTTGGGAGGTCTTCGCCTACGACGCCAACGACAACGGCGGCCGTACCCACGGTGATGGGGCGCTGGAGTTTCGCCACAGCTGGAACACTCCCCGCAGCACGACGCTGGACGCCCTGGGACGCCCGGTGGAAACCATCGAACGTCTCACCTCCAAGCCTGAAGCGGGGGCGGCGGTCACGGTCCAGGAGTTGTCGACGGTCACCACCTACAACCTCCAGGGCCATCCCGTCGAGGTCCAGGACGCCCTCGGTCACATCGTCTTCCGCTACCTCTACGACCTGGCCGGGCGCAAGCTGTGCACCGAGAGTCTCGATGCCGGCGTGCGGTGGTCGATATTTGATGCCGCAGGGAACGAGATCGAGCGCCGCGACCCGCGCGGCGCTCTGATTCTGCGTTCCTACGACGCCCTCCAGCGGCCGGTGCGGCTGTGGGCCCGGGACTCCGGGGCGCGAGAGATCACTCTGCGGGAAGTCTTGATCTACGGCGACGACCCGCAGGCGGAGCCGCAGCGGTCCCCCGCCGAGCTCAACCTCCTCGGTCGCCTCTACCAGCACTACGACGAAGCGGGTCGCCTCACCTTCGAGGCCTACGATTTCAAGGGCAACGTGGTCGAGAAGACTCGCCAGGTCCTCTCCGACGAGGCGATCCTCGCCGTGTACCCGTCGGCCACGACGGAGCCCGGCGGGCGAACCGACGCTCTGCGGGTTCACTGGCAACCTCGGCCCGGTGAGTCGCTGGAAGAGCGCGCCCGGCGTTTGCTGGATCCCGCCGAGCATCGGCTGTCGAGCACCTATGACGCCCTCGATCGCGTCACGACCACCCTCTATCCCCTGGACGCCGACGGCGAGCGCAAGCGCCTCGAACCCCGATACAACCGCGCCGGAGCTCTGGAGGCGCTTTCGCTGGCGGGGGAGCCCTTCGTGGAACGCATCGCCTACAACGCCCGGGGCCAGCGGATTCTCCTGGTCTACGGCAACGGCGTGATGACCCGCTACGCCTACGACCCCGAGACCTTCCGCCTTGTTCGGCTGCGCTCCGAGCGGCTACAGAGCGAGGGCGACGCGGCGTACGTTCCCTCGGGGTCGCAGAGCGATCCGGCGACACTGTTTCAGGACCTGGCCTATCGATACGACCTCGGGGGCAACCTGTTGGAGATCCAGGACCGGGCTCCCCGGTGCGGCGTTCTCGACAATCCCCAGAGCCTCGAGGTCCAGGGGCACGATCCGGAGCTCGCCCGTCGGCTGGTTCAGGGCGATGCCCTGCTGCGCCGCTTCGAATACGATTCTCTGGATCGCCTGCTACGGGCCACCGGCCGCGAGCACGCCGCGCCGCCCCCGCCCCCGCCGCCGCCGTGGACCGATCGATCCCCCGGCACCGACCTCACCAGGGCGCGGCTCTACACGGAGTCCTACACTTACGACGGGGCGGGGAACTTGACCCGGCTCAAGCATGGCTCGGTGGTGCGCAGCTTCACGCTGCAGCCCGGGCTCAACCGCTTGCAGAGCCTCAAGGTGGACGGCGAGACCTACTCCTACGCCTACGACGCCAACGGCAATTTGACTCGCGAGGGCCTGAGCCGTCACTTCGAGTGGGATCACAGTGACCGCCTGCGCGCCTTCCGCAACCAGATGCAGGGCGCCGAGCCCTCCGTCCACGCCCACTACCTCTACGACGGTTCCGGGGAACGGGTGAAGAAGCTGGTGCGCACCTCCTCCGGCGGTCACCGGTCCACCGTCTACGTCGACGGCCTCTTCGAGCATCACCGAAAGGTAAGCGGGGGCTCCATCACCGAAAACGACACCCTCCACGTGCTGGACGGCCACCAACGCATCGCCGTCCGGCGCGTGGGGCCTCCTTTTTCCGGCGATCCGTCGGAACCGGTGCAATACCACCTCGGAGATCACCTCGGGAACAGCCACGTCACGGTGGCGGGACCCGGTGGAGGGGTGGTTCGCGAGGAATATACGCCCTACGGGGAGACGAGCTTCGGGGGGTTCGTGGGGAAGAGGTTTCGGTTTAGTGGGAAGGAGCGGGATGAGGAGAGCGGATTCTGCTATTACGGAGCGAGATATTACGCCCCATGGTTGGCGAGATGGTTCTCTAATGATCCGGAAGGTTCTTCGAGCGGCAGTGCTGGCTATAGATACGCTGTTAATAACCCTTTGAGGTTTGTCGATCCGGATGGTCGGAAAGATCGAGAGGCGATTCTGAATACTGGCCCGCAGGGCCAAGGGATCCTATCGTTCGTTCCAGGTCAGGTTCCTGGGCCAACCTTGAGGCGATGGGATGGGCCAGGTCTCGCCCCGACACCTCGTGATCGTGCAGTTATGGAAGGGCGCTTACCCAGGGAGGACTCAGAGGAGGGTTTTCTTTACGATCTTGAGTTGAAGAAAGCCATGAAGAGTGCTTGGGGAGCGTCTAAAGTCACTCCATCGGTAAGTTCTCCGTCAATACCGCCTAGTGGACAATTTTTATCATCCAAAGAGCTGGATGCTTCGGTCGCCCAGGCGGAGAGCCGAGGGAATAGCATTGTATACTTGAGAATCGATTTAAGCGCAGGGTACTTCTATGTAGGCAGGTCTGGGACAGACCTTGGGTTTGGCAGGTTCAATGTTAGGCAGGCTGAGCATGGCTCCGGCTACTCATTCCTAGTCCTTGCAACAGTAAAAGGCTCTCTGGCAAGGGTCGTTGAAGAAGACTGGATACGTCGCTTTGGTGGTCCCAGCATCTATGGAGGGTATCTGGAGAATAAACGCTATGAAATGAATGAGAGTATTTATCGAAGCACTTGCCAAGCTATAGGGCGGGAGCCGATCCCTCGGCCCACTGAGAACAGGGGACTTCCCAATCCCCCTCGCCCTCTCTGGCATCCAGTGACCGGCGGGTTGAGACGGTTAGGCACACCGAGAATCAACCTTCTGCCGCGAGCGCCGAGAGTCCCACTGAAGTGATCCTTACGCACTGAAGAGGAACGTCTGAGATGACGACCGGAAAGACGAAGAAAAGCTGCGGGAGTGTCCGTTTCCTTCTCCTAGACGACCCATCCGGCCAGCCGATTCACGATCGGGTGAAGATCCTCCTCGAGCACACGAGGGCGAGAAGCCGCAGCCGGGATGTCGAGGTGGAGCTCGAGGGCGAGCCGGTGACGGTGGGTGGGCTGGCCGGGCGTCCGGATGGCAGGTACAAGGTTCGTATTGAGCCTACGAAGTATCACTCGGAGACGGTGCTCGTCGAGGTGGTCCCCGGCCAGACGGTCGAGGTGGAGGTGCGCCTTCGCCCGCGGGGTGGGGAAGATGCAGGGTCTCGACAGCCGGGTTCGTCGCCTCCTCGACGGGGAGAGCGGCTCCTCGACGCCGACTTCCAGGCGGCGACAGGTCTCACCTTCTCCCGCCGCCTGGCCGCCTACCTCGAGGCTCGCGGCCTCAGGACTTTGGAGGATCTGCGTCGAAGTGGGGGGCTCGAGGGGCTGGAAGGCGCTCCCGATGATCCGGCGTTGCGGGCCCTGATGGCCCATGCCCGGCTCAGCGTTCTGTCGCCGGATCTCGAGCTCAACGCTCGCCTCGTGGGCAAAGGCTACGATGGAATCTCGGCCATCGCTCGCACCCCGCGGGACCGCTTCCTCGATGACATGGCCCTTGAAGAGCCGGGCGAGGAGGGTACCGAGGGGCTGAGCACGGCGCAGGCCGCCGCCCTTCATGTGAAGGCGTCGGCGCAGCAGAGGTACCTTCAGAACCTCGTCACCTGGCAGCGTGCCGAGGTCGCCAACGGCCGGGAGAGCCTGCTCGACGAGCTTCTCGCCGAAGAGAAGACTTGCCAAGGACGAGATTGCGACTCGGCGGTGAGCCCGCTGGCCTACCTGACGGAGCTGCTGCAATACGCCCTGCAGCACGTCCGGAAGAACGGCGCCAAGCTCAAGCTGGACGACCTCGTCGCACGCTTCCATCAGCCGCTGGATCGGCTGCCGGTCTCCTGCGAGGAAGTGGAGAAGCCGGTGCGCCAGGTGCGCCTGTGTATCGAGGTTCTGCGCGAGTACCTGCGTTCCGTGCACAAGAAGGCCCTCCCCGCAGGCCTGGGGGAGACGGCGGGTGAGGCGGTGGCCAGGGCCGTGGATGCCGCCCGTCTCCAGGCCTACGAGGCGCTCCTCGTCCAGATCGGCACCTCCTATCAGGAGCTACGGCTCAGCCGGAGCCTGAGCCCGGAGGAGACCCAACGGCTGGCAGGCCGCTTGGGCATCGAGGCCGACCGCCTGCCCGGCCTGTTGATCGACCCCCACGCCGAAGGCGCCGGCGCCGCCCTGGAGGAGCTCTTCGGCTTCCGGGAGCCCGACCTTCCCGCCAGCTTCTCGATCTCTGCGGACTCGCTCCCCCGCTTCGCGGCCTGGCAGCGCGAGGGCTTGCAGAGTCGCTGGCGGGAGCAAGACTGGCCCACCGACGCCTATCGCGAAGGCCAGGAGGACCAGCTGCCGGTGATCGATCCCGACCTGTTGGGTCCGGACGACATCCGCGAGCCTTCCGAACGCTCCCCAGCGTTCTCGCTCTGGCTCCAGCGGCGCCGGTGGGTCGACGAGCAGCTCGAGGAGATGGCCCAATGCCCGTCCCTCGTGGCTCGTTGGGAACGGATGGGAGAGAGCTATCGATATAGGGAGGAGGAGCTTCCTCCGGCCTGGCCGACCTTCGAGTCGCTGCAGAACCTCCGCAGGAATCTGCTGGAGCCTCCCTCGGCCAAGGCGTCTATCGAGGCTGGAGCCATCCTCGGCGTGTCTGAGGGGCTCCCCGTCGAGGCGTTTCTCCAACAGATGGAGCTTCTCGACACCTGGTCCGGCGGCGAGGGCGGTGAGGGCGGTGAGGGCGCTGAGGCCATTCCGAGCCGCGAAGAGACCCTCCTGCTGAACCTCAAGAGCAAGTTGACCGGCAGCAACCGTCAAGACGCCGAAGACGCGGCGGCCATGCTGTGGAGCCTCTACCATCTGCCCCCGGAGGCATTCCTCCGCATGATGGAGATTCGCCAGCTGGCAGCGGCGGGCGCCGGCTCCGGGGAGTCGGCCCTGAGCGCGGAGACCTGGCGGGAGCTCGATTCCATCCTGGTGCAGGTCCGCAAGCGTTGCGCCTTCCGGCTCTGGTGCCGGCAGGAGAGCCTCGGCGGGCAGCCCGGGGAGGCCTTGATGAGCGGGCGCCGGTTCTGGATCTCCCTGCGCGAGCCCCGGCCGGGGGAGTGGCCGCCGGTGATGCCCCCGGGGCAGGCTTGGGTCGATCCGACTTTCATCGATGAGGCCGATCTTCCGGGTTCGGCGGTAGGCCGAACGGCGCGGGAGCTTTGGGCCGCCCGCCGCGCCGCCCTCGATGCCCGGGCGCAAGCGCACGAGGGGCTGAGCTGGCCCGACCTGCTCGAGATGGAGCTTCCGGAAATCTTCTTCGAATACTGGCGCGAGAGTGAGTACGAAGGGTTTCTCGAAGCTTCCGGCCTGACCCGGGAAGAGTATGCTTACCTGTCCGGTCTCAAAGAAGAGAGAGATCTGCTGCCCGAAGACAAGGACCGGGCCGAGGCGCTGCTCCTACGGGTCTGGAAGCATCGCGCGGGTTGGGCCGGGCAGGAGGGGGCAAAGCCCTATTGGACCCTGAGAAAAGCCTGCCTGCCGCCGTGGCGGGGGAGCCGGGAGGACCGCCGCCGTTGGCAGCAGGCGTTCCTGCGGCGCTGCGAGCCCCCGGTGATCGACCCGGATCTCATCGACACCGCCGACCTGCTGCATCCCAACAGCTCCTCCGACGCCGCCGCGCGGATCTGGTCTTCGCGCAAGCAGGCTCTGGACGAGGATCTGGAGTACCACCGGACCGTCCTACAAGGAGAGTCGAGCAAGAGCTCACGCCTCGATCAGTGGATCCGAGCGTACGTCGGCGTCGATAGCGAGGAATTTTCCGAGCTAGCCGAGGGACTCGAGGGAGCCGGCGACCTCTCCGCCCGCCTCGAACAGCTGACTCTGTCCGCCGATGCCTTCCGGCGCCTGGTGCAGCTGCGGCGGCTGGTAGACGCCGGGGCGGAGCTCAAAGCCGATGAGTGGGATGAGGTCGTCTCGATCTTGCTCCAGGTGAAGAAGCGCCGCGGTTTCTCCCAATGGAGACAGGAGGAGCGGGAGAGCGGGATCGTGCTCGGCCCCGAGCACTTCAGGCTGCCGCGAGCGAGCTTCTGGGAGGTTCCAGCGCCGGGGCCGCGGGAGCTCCCCCCGTTCCGGGCCACCTGGCGCGCCCGGCGCGACTGGCAGGATCGGCTGGAAGCCCGCCTCCAGCAGTGGGAGACGGTGACCGACGCGCTGGCAGCCGCCGTGAGCGCCACCGAAGAGATCACCCTGCCCCCGCTGCGCGACGCCCTGGTCTTGGCCTGCCCGGATGGAGCGCTCTTCGTTTCCCGGAGTGGTCTGGAGGTCGGGACTCTCGACAGAGGGTTGACCCTCGAAACCAAGGGGGCGCTGCTGGCGGATCGCCTGCTCCTCGACTGCCGGGCGGGGGGATGCCAGCAGACGACGCGGGTCGCGCAGGCCATCAGCAGCCTGCAGACCCTGCTGCTCTCGCTACGCAACGGCCGGCTACGCCAGGCTCACGAAGACCTCAGCCTCGAAGCGGAGGGCTTCGATGAGCAGTGGAAATGGATCGGCTCTTACGAAACCTGGCGGGCGGCGACCTTCGTTCACCTCTATCCCGAGAACCTCCTGCTGCCGGAGCTGCGCCGCGAGCAGAGCCCGGCCTTCGAGAAGTTGATCCAAGAGCTACGCCGGAATCGTCGGCTGACGCCGGAGGATGCCCTCGAGGCGGTGATCGAATTCGAAGACTACGTCCACGACATCTCCAACCTCACCCTGGAGACGGCGGTCTCCGCCCGCGTCGGGGATGAGAACCGGGTCTACGTCTTCGCCCGCGGCCCGGCGCCAGCGAATCGCATCTATATGTGCTGGTACGAAGCGGACGATCCGGATTCCAAGCAGAGCTTCTGGTACGAAGTGCCAAACCTCGAGAACGTCATCGATGTCGTTGGGGCCGTGGTGTACGCGCGAACGCCCGAGAAGCGGCATATCTATCTCTTCCTGCGCAAGCGCAGGGTTGAAGAGCAAGAGCTGATCTTCACCACCTTCGATTTGCGAGAAGCCAGTTGGAGTGATGATGCCTGGGTGCTTCATGATTCGTTGGAGTTGCCTGAGGGAGTGGAGGAGATTACGGCAGTGGTGAAGCAGCGAACCGATGAAGGTGAGCCGCCTGAGTTAGCCGTAAGAGTTTCGACTATCGATACTTTTGGTGAAGTCTCATATCCCCGTGGAACCGTTTACCTGCGTCCCTTCGACTCTGCTGGGGGAGGCTGGGCAGATACGACCTGGTCAGCTTGCCTCGTCCATGAGATGGCTTTCGTCGATGAGCTTTTGGCAGTGATGTCCCGCGATGGGGGAGGCTTCCTACTCATCTGGCGCCAGAGGACACATGGCTATTCAAAGGGCAAGGGTATTCATTGCAATCTATTTCGTGAGGACGGGAAGCTTGAGGGAACTCTCCTCTGCAATCTAAAGCCTTTAATTGAAGGTGACTGCGCTCTTGTGGAAGCCGCCCTCTCACCATCGCACGGCCCGGGTGGACTAGATATATTTCACAACATAGTGGCCGAAGGCGGAGGTGAGACCTTCAGGGTCACCACGGTTGACCTTGAAAGCTGGAAGAACGGAGAGGGAGCTCAGGCCGACTTCGAAGGTTGGGCTATGGCGAAATTCGTTGCGGTTCCTTGTTGCCCGGCAGGAAAGAGGTCCTTCGCCTATCAAGCGTCCGCTTGGCCGGGCCTCTCTGATTCAAGAGGTTCGCGAGCGACCCCGGTGATTCATCGCTCGGTGCTCTCAAGCGACTTCGAGCCCGATGGTTCGCTTCCTTTGACGCCTTCCTTGGCTGGAGCGTCTGTTCGTAGAGGTAAGAAAGAGGTGGAGCAGCTAGTTGGTATTCATCACCGAGCTTCCGCCAGGTCCAGGTTTTCGGCGGAGGTCTTTTTCCAAGTCCCGATCTACGTCGCCCTCCAGCTCCACCGCCGTCGGCACTTCCAGGCGGCTTTGGATTGGTACCGCCGCGTCTACGACTTCACGGCGCTGCCCAAGGAAGCGATCGTGTATCCGGGGCTAGAGCACCGCCCTCGAGGAGAAGGCTTCGGAGCTGCGAAGGAGCAGAACGATGATCGAGGGCTCAACTATCAAAAGCGCCAAGAATGGCTGGAAGACCCGCTCAATCCCCACGCCATCGCGGCGTCCCGCTCCTGGGGTTTGACCTACTCCCGGTTCACTCTGCTCTCCATCGTCCGCTGCCTGCTCGATTATGCCGATGCCGAATTCACCCTCGACACCGCCGAGAGTCTCCCCCGGGCTCGAGCTCTCTACCAGGATGCCCTCGAGCTGCTCTCCCGCCCGGAGCTCGATCAGCGGCTGGACGAATGTGCCGAGATTCTGGTGACGATCCGGGAGAAGCTGCGAGAGCACGCCCCGGATCCGCAATATCGAGGAGCCGTGGACGATCTCGTCGCGACGCTGGGTCGAGCGCCGGGGCCCAAGGCCCTTGAGGCGGCGGGGAAGGAGGCGCTCTCGGTCTTCCCGGAGGCTCCCACCCAGGCGACCCGAGAGCTTCTCGTCGATGCCGCCCAGCAGCTCGAGGAGGAGGTCGCCCGGTGGTACCGGGACCTGCCCAAGGATCCCAGGGACATCCTGGGGCTGGGCTCACACCGGAAGGACGAGGCCGCGCTGGGGCTGTTGGCGCAGGAAGCGCTAGCCTTCGGGGTGGAGGAGGTGGGGCTGCAGGCCGAGGCGCGCTTCGAGCATCTCTTGGAGCAGGTGATGCAGGGGAATCCGGAGGTCGACGTTGTGCCCGCCATCGCCATGGCCGACCGCCGGATGGGGGCTTCCGCCCAGCCCCCGGATCTCGTCTTCCCGTTCTGGGTCCCGCCCAACCCCGTGCCCCAGGCCCTGCGCCTTTACGCCCATCTGCAGCTCTTCAAGCTCCGCCACTGCCGCAACATCGCCGGCATGGAGCGTGAAGTGCCCTTCTACGCGGCGCCGACGGATACCGACAGCGGCATGCCGGTGATCGGCGCCGGGGGGCAGCTGGTGCTGTCCGGCACCGCGGCCGCACCGGCCACCCCCTACCGCTACGAGGCCCTCCTCGAGCGGGCTCGGCAGCTCGCCGACCGTGCCGGCCAGATGGAGGCGGCCTTTTTGAGCGCCCTCGAGAAGCGGGACATGGAGAGTCTCCGCCGCCTCGAGGCGCGGCAGGAAGTGCAGCTGTCCAAAGCCAGAGTACGGCTCCAAGACTTGCGCGTGGACGAGGCGAAGGGCGGGGTCGAGCTGGCGGAGTTGCAGCGGGATCGTGCCCAGATGCAGGCGGATCACTATCAGCAGCTCATTACCGCAGGCCGCAGCGGGAATGAAGAGAAGATGCTCAAGTACATGCACGCATCTGTCATCGCGCATTCGATCAATGCTGGCAATCAACTCGCTGCAGCGATAGCACTCGCGATCGTTGCAGGGACGACGAGCTCTCCGGCAGCAGGCCAAGCCGCTGCAGGTTACCTTCAAAG
>JAXHTF010000137.1 GCA_034211275.1 Acidobacteriota bacterium | reverse complement strand
TTCGAGCAGAATCAAGGCGGAGAACCGCAGGCGATTCGGGAATCGTCGAGGTTCGACAACGAAGATTCGGCCGAAAAGAGCCGTTCGGAGCGCGACGCGGGTTTTTCAGCAAGCTCCTAGAGCGGAGCTGGGAGGCGCCCGGCGCGGCCTAGCAGTGACTCGTCACTTCGGAAGATCCGCTTCCGCCGCTACCGCCTCGATGATCTGCTGGTGGAAGCGGCCGTTGCTAGCCACGATGCCGATGTTGTGGCGCAGGGTCTTGCCGGCGCCGAAATCCAGGTCCCGGCCGTGGGCGTCGGTGACCCGGCCGCCGGCCTCCTCGATCACCATGGCGCCGGCGGCGTGGTCCCAGATCTTCTCTTCATAGCCGGCCTTGCGCGGCAGGCGCAGATAGATCGAGCCCTCGCCGCGGGCCAGAGCGGCATACTTGCACTGCGAATCCATGCGCACCGGCGGCGCTGTCACGCCCAGGCGGCCGGCGATGCGGGCGTGGAGGTCGTGGGCCGAATGGGCGGCCTCCACCGACTCGCAGAATACCGCCCCCGCCGGATCCTCCTGAGAGCTGACCGACACCTCGCCCCGGAGATTGCCGTCGAGGTCGTAGAGACGGGTGCCGCCGCCCCGTTGCGCTGCCAGCACGCAGCCCCGGCGGCCGTTGGGCTCCGCCGGATCCAGCGGCAGATACGGGCAGCCCAACACTCCCAGCTGGACCTCGCCGTTCTCGATCAGCGCCAGCGCCACGGCGTACTGACCGCCGCGGAGAAATCCCTTGGTGCCGTCGATGGGATCCAGCGCCCAGAACGCTCCCTGATCTCCGGCATCGGCGGAGCAGCGGTCGATGGCTCGCAGCACCTCCTCCATCCCCGCCTCTGGATGAAACTCCTGCACCGCGGACACCACCCCATCCCGCACCTCCCGATGATCCTCCTGGCGCAGCGCACCGGCGCTCTCCTCGCCCAGGATGACGTCACCGGGCAGGTGGCGCTCCAGGTCAAGGCTCACCAGGCTCTGGACCGCGAAGTCGGCGATGGTCACCGGGGAGCGATCCTGTTTGTCTAGTGCTCTCTTCTCTGGCGCTCCCTTCTTTGGGGCTTGCTGCTCCGGAGGGCCTTCGCCGATCCATGCGGAGCGGACTCCGCGGGCCAGATGGCTTGCTCGGGTGGCGGTGGCGATGGCGGTTTCGAGACGCTGGTTCACGGGTCGAGTCCTCTCGGTCGGTGATGCGGCATGGAATGTCGTTCGGCAGGGAGGCGCGGGGAGCCCACCGGGGCGGCTGCTTGGAGGTATGCTCGGTATCAAGCTCCAGAATCGAAGCCTGGCAGGCTACGGGTTCGGATCACCGGGCTCGCGGCAGCGGGATCATACCAGCCGCCTCGGCGACGTCCCGCCCTCTTCCGGCTCCCCTGGACCGGGGCCGGTTCGGCGACCGTAGAGAAACCGGCGAAACATCTTTTTTCGCCGCGCCGTAGGCTCATACATCCCGGAAGCGCCGGGAGACTCAAGAACGAATTCGGGAGGCAAGACGATTTCAGACGCCGAGCTGGTGGGACGTGCCCTAGAAGGCTCGCAGGAGGCTTACCACGACATCGTGGTGCGCTATCAGCGACCGGTGTTTACCGTCGTCCTGCGCATGGTCCGAGATCCTCAGCTGGCGGAAGATTTGACCCAAGAGAGCTTCATCAAGGCCTTTCGAGCCCTCGCCACCTTCGACCCCAGCCGCAAGCTCGCGAGCTGGTTGTTCAAAATCGCCCACAACACCACCTTGGACCACCTACGACGCCGCAGCCTGGACACCGTGCCCCTGGAACCCGGGGAGGACGAAGCCCCGGACCGGCGCAGCCAATGGGCCGATCCCCACGCTGAGAGCCCGGAGCATCGGGCCTCCATGGGAGACCTGGCGGAAGCCATCGAGGCCGCCCTCGATCAGCTGCGTCCGGAGTATCGAGAGATCGTCGTGCTGCGCTATCAGGAAGGCCTGGCCTACCAAGAGATCGCCGAGATTCTGGATCTCCCCATGGGCACGGTCAAAACCCATATCCACCGCTCCCGGCGACAGCTGGCGGAGATCCTCTCCGAGGAAGGCTGGAGCCCTGGAGCGCTGGCCGCGGAAGCTTGAGAAAAAGCCCCGAGAAAGAACCCCTAGAAAGAACACTGTCATGAGACGTGAAGTGAGACCTGAAGAAAGTAGATCCAAGCAGGCGAAACACCCTTTCCTCTTGTACCGTAGGCAGGGCTGTATGAGGAGGTTTCGGCATGAGCACTGATCACACGAACACTGGCTCGACCCCCACGCATCGCGGTCGTAACACCTCGCCCGCCGAGGTTTCGGCCGCCAAGGTGTCGGGAGGAGCGCCGTCGGCGGACCCTCGGCTCCAGCAGCAAGTCCGGCGCTGGCTCGTGGCGGAGTCCTCGCGCCAGTGGTTGGAGGCGGAAGCCGCCCTGCGCGGCGTCTTCCAGCTCCTGCCGACTCCCGCTTTGCCGGAAGACTTCCCCCGCCGCGTGCTGCGTAGCGCCGGCATGACCCCCGCCACGGACTGGTTCAGCCGCCGGTGGGTCCGCTGGGCCGTCGCGGTCTGCTTCCTGGTGGTGGGAGGCCTCGCCTCTCTTCTGCCGGGGGCCGTCATCGCCGTCGCCGAAACCGTGACCCCCACCACCGTCTCCACCGCCGCCAGCGGGCTGGCGGGAGCGGTAGCCGGCGGCCTGACCGGGGGGCTGGCGATTCTCGAGAAGATCGCCGAGATCGGTGGGTTGACTCTGCGGGCGGCCCTGACCCCGAGCGCTCTCCTACTCTTCGGAACCTTCTCCCTGCTCACCTTGGCGGCCTTCCGGCTGCTCACCGATTGGATCGTCGAACCGGGAAGGAGCGGTCATGCGGAACCGGCCTGATCGATTCCGTCAAACTCGTTTACGGGCCGAGGCCATGAGATGGGCGCAGCCCGTCAATCCCTGGTCCCTGGGGACGCTGGTGGTTCTGCTCCTGCTCGCCCTCGCTTCCGCTGCCGCTGCCCAGGGAGTCGCTGCTCAGGGAGCTGGCGAGCGCCCTGCGGTGGTCGAGCGGGTCGAGGAGCTCTTCCAGGTACTACCCCTGGAGGACGGCGTGGCCCTGGTGCCCCTCTCCAGCCTCAACGGAGTGCGCAGCATCGAGATGCGCGGCGGCGAGCTGGCCATCAACGGTGCCTCGGTCTCCGAGGACGTGGTGCGCTCCTGGTTGCAGGATGCGGCGCCGGTAGTCCTCGAGCTGTGGCGCCGGAGCCCCCAGGAGCGCCGGGCCCTCTTCGGCTTCGAGCCGGCCGGCGCCGCCACCGCTCCCCCCGTCGTCGAGGCCCCGGAGCCTCCCCCCGTCGCCGGAAGCCCCGCCGCTGGAACCCTCGTCGCCGAGGAACCGGAGGCTGCGGAATCGGCTGCCGTAGCGGAGGTCTCCCCGGAGGAGGAGGTCGTAGCGGACGACGAGCTGCAGCTCGAAGATTCTCCCACCGAAGAGTCCACCGTGGAGGAACGCTCCTGGGATGACGAGCCCCGTGCAGATCGCCGTCCGGAGCGTCGAACCACCAGCTCCGAGGCCCGCTCCTCCATCGGCCAGCCCCTCACCATCCGCGACGACGAAATCGCCGAGGAGGCGGTGGTCATCGGTGGCCCCTTGACCATCGATGGCGAAGTGTTGGAATCCGCCGTCTCCATCGGCGGCCCGGTGCGCATCCGCGGCAAAGTGCTCGGCGATGTCGCCGCCGTCGGTGGCTCGGTCTACCTGGAGGAAACCGCCGAGGTGCAGGGCGATGTGACCAGCGTCGGCGGCGAGGTGGAGCGCGAGGATGGCGCCAAGGTTTTTGGCGAGGTCTCCGAGGTGGCCATGAATTGGGGCCGCTTCGATCTCGACTTCGGGGATTGGCTGCATCTCGACGACTGGGATCCGGAAGTGCGGGTGTACTGGCCGCAGGGGATTTTCGCCCGCGCGGCTACTTTCGGCGGCAACCTCGCGTGGGCCATCTTCATGGCCCTGCTGGTGGGGTTGGTGGTGGTGGTGGCCAAGGATCCGGTGCAGCGCATCGGCCGCGTCGCCGCCGCCGAGCCCTGGAAAGCCGGGCTGGTAGGCATCGCGTCGCTGCTCCTGCTGCTCTTCCTGATCCCCATCTTCGCCATTGTGCTGGTGATCCTGGTGATCACCATCATCGGCATCCCCATCGCTATCATCCTGGCGATCCTGGTGCCCCTGGCGCTGGTCTTGATGGCTCTGGTGGGCTATAGCGCGGTATCGCTTCGAGTAGGAGAGGCTGCCGGCCGGAGATTCAACTGGCCCCTCGCCAACGCCTTCCTCACCGCACTGCTGGGAGTCGCCCTGATTCGCGGATGGGAGCTCTTGGGTGACCTGTTGAACCTCGGGGGTTGGCCTCTCTTCCTGCCGGCCATCACGTTAATCGTCTTCGGCTTCATGGTCAATTTCGTGGCCTGGAGCGTCGGCACCGGCGCGCTCTTGATGAGCGTCTTCGACGGGTCGCCCCGGGTCACCGGTGCGGCGGCTCTACCACCGGTCCCGCCGCCCCCACCGCCACCGATGGCCTCCGAGCCGCCGCCGGACGATGCCACCTGGGACGACACCGCCCTCGACGACTTGCCGTCGGAAGACGAGCTGGAGCGGGAGTTCGAGCAATCCTTGGAGGAAGACTCCTCTGCGGACGAAGCTTCCGCCACGGACGAGGAGCCTGCCACGGACGACGAGGTGGCTTCCGACGAGCCTGTTTCCGACGAGGAACCTCCGGACCTGCCCGAGGATGACGGTACCAAGCCCTCCTCGGAGGACGACAAGCCCCGGGGCTAGGCCTGCCCAACACTCCTCCGGGCGGCCTCTCTCCGACTCGCCGCCGGCTACAATGGCCGGCGGCGTTTTTTTATGGAGGGAAGCTATGAGCCGTCTGCTAAACATTCTTTTCTGGTCGGTCATCGCGGCGGCCTTCATCGGGCCGGGAACGGTGACCACGGCGGCGTCGGCGGGGCATGGCTTCGGGCTGCGGCTGCTGTGGGCCCTGGCGTTCTCCACCGTCGCCTGCCTGGTGCTCCAGGAGGCGGCGGCGCGGCTGACGGCGGTGTCGGGGCTGGACCTGGGGCAGGCGCTGCGGCAGCGCTACCACGGTGGTCTGGGAGGAGCGGCGGTGCTGGTGGTGGTGCTCGGGGCGGTGGTGTTGGGCTGTGCCAGCTACGAGGCGGGCAATATCCTCGGCGCGGTGGTGGGGGCGCAGCTGGGGGTGGCGGTGGCGACGCCCTGGCTGGTGCTGGCCATCGGTTTGGGGGCGGTGGCGCTGCTGTGGTCCGGCCGGCCGTCTCTCATCGCCCGGCTCATGGGTCTGCTGGTGGCGGTGATGGGAGCGGCCTTCGTGATCACCGCGGTGGTGCTGGCGCCGCCGCTGCCGGAGCTGCTGCGGGGCCTGCTGATGCCCGCGCTGCCGGCGGGTTCGGGGGTGGTGGTACTGGCGCTGGTGGGTACGACGGTGGTGCCCTACAACCTCTTCCTAGGCTCGGGCCTGGCCCGTGGCCAGAGCCTGGGGGAGATGCGCTCCGGCCTGGCGGTGGCGGTGGTCTTGGGCGGGCTGATCTCCATGGCGGTGGTGGTGGTAGGCACGGTGGTGACCGGGGAGTTCTCCTTCCCGCAGCTCGCCGAGGTCCTCGACGGCCGCTTTCCCGGCGGCCGCTGGTTGCTGGCGGTGGGTCTCTTCGCCGCCGGGCTGACTTCCGCCGTCACCGCTCCGTTGGCGGCGGCCATCACCGCTCGCTCGCTCTTCTCTGACGCAGAGGACCCCGCCTGGTCGCCGACCTCGGCGCGCTTCCGCGGCGTCTGGGGCCTGGTGCTGGCGGTGGGGCTGGCTTCGGGGCTCTCCGGCGTCCGGCCCGTTCCCGCGATCATCCTGGCCCAGGCCTTCAACGGCTTGTTGCTGCCGCTGGTGGCGGTCTTCCTGCTGGTGGCGGTGAACGACCGCCGGCTGATGGGGGAGCGGGGCCTCAACGGCCCCTGGGCCAACGCGCTGATGGCAGCGGTGGTGTGGGTGACGCTGGTGCTGGGAGCGCGGCAGCTGGCGGGGGCGGCGGGCAAGGTGCTGGCCCTGCCCCCGGTGTCGGAAGAATTCCTGCTGGCCCTCGCCGCCGGATTCGCCCTGCTGCTGGCGGTGCCGGTGGCGCGGGCGGTGCTGCGGGGACGCAGCAGTTCAGTCGCTTAGACCGTCAGATCTCCGACCCGTCGCTCACCACCCGGCTCCACATCGTCGGGTCCCCTCCCTCGAAGCCGTCGCCGAAGATCCGCGGATCGGTGACGAAGGCGACGAAGGTCTGCTGCCCGCCGCCGGGAGCGGCGGTGAGGTCGAAGTTGGTGCTGGAGTCCAGCGCTTCGTCGCTGAGAATCACTTCGCCGAACCGCGAGCCGGCGACCAGGTCGCCGTTCCGATCGAGGTCGATGTCGGTGAGGTTGTCGATACCGGTGTCGTGGAAATCCGTCAGCGCACCGGCGCTGGAGTAGCGGTAGAGGTTGCCGTCCCAGGATGCCCCGAAGATGTCTCCGTCGGCGTTCACTGCGATGCCTCGGACGTCGATGGCGAGGGTGATGGTGCCCAGCGAGCTCATCGTCTCGGGATCGAAGATGTCGACGGTCTCCTCGTCGTCGACCAGCGCGTAGAGCCGGCGGTCGAAGCCCAGGGTGACGTCGATGTATTCGGCGTCGGCGAATCGTTGGGCGCCGCCGGTGCTGATGTCGAAGCGCACCAGCCCCCGCGGCCCACCGGGATCGGGGGTGGTCATGTCGGTGGCGAACATGTAGTGGCGATAGGCCGCCAGGCCGCCGTAGCTGACATTGTTCACCGTGCTCCAGCCAGCCAAGGTTGTATCGGCCCACATCACCGAGGCGGGCTCCAGCAGGCTGAGCTTGGGGGTGAGGGTGCCGTTGTAGATTCCCAAGAGCCCTCTGCGCTCGAGCACCAGCTCGCGAGCTTCCTCGGTCACCCCGTCGATGGCCAGCAGCTGCACCTGGCTGCCTGCGGGGGTGAATTCGTAGAGGTTGTCTTCGAAGGTCACCAGCAGGTTGCCGAGGGTGAACTCCGCGGCGGCGGCCGGGAGGATGCAGCCTGCAAAGGCGGCGAAAATGAGAAGGCCGTGGGCGAGGGGTTGGCGGAGAGAGAAAGAACGGGTCATAGCAAGCCTCGCGAAGTCGGAGTCGGTGAGTTCGGGAAGCTTTCAGTCTAGCAGGCTTCTACTCCCCCATCGCCTCCTGGAGCGCATCCCGCAGCCCCGCGGGCATGGGCACCGCGCGGCTGGCGTCGTAGTCGACCCACACCACCGCCGATTTGCCCTCCGCCACCAGGGTTTCCTCCCCGTGGAGGAAGATGCCGTACTCCAGGTTGAAGCTCCGCCGCCCCACCTCGATCACCCGAACCCCCACATCCAGCTCCGCGGGGTGGTGGACCTGGCGATGGAAGTCGCAGGAGGCGTGGACCAGCGCCGGGCCGTGGTGCGGGTGCTCGCGCAGGCCTTCCAGGTTCAGCTGTTCGAAGAGGCCCATGCGGGCGCTCTCGCAGTAGGTGAAGTAGACGGCGTTGTTGACGTGGCCGAAGGCGTCCATATCCGCCCAGCGGACGGGCATGGGCTCGAAGTGCTGGAAGTCGTCGCGGTTCATGATGGGGGATCCTAGCAGTCTACGAAGCCGGGGCGAGGTTGTCTTGCGGGCCGTGTCCTGGTTGGAGGTCGCTCGGGCCTCGGCGCTGCTGGCCGACGCAGTCGGGCGAGCTGCCGCGGCGCGTGGAGAACTCGCTGGCGCTCAAACAGCTCCACGCGTTTCTCCGCATCAGCTCGTGACTGCGTCGCGCGCCTCGGAGTCCTCGCTCGCTTCCAACCAGGACACTCCTCGATACCAACATCGCGAGAAAGTGCTCCAAATGGGATCAGGGGGAGGCTTTCAATGCAACTGCCGCAGCCGTTCCGCCAACCGCGTGAACCGCCGGCGGGTGTCTTGGTTGCGGACGGCGACTTGGAGGGCGCGGGGCTGGCCGACCAGCACGGCGAGTTTCTCGGCGCGGGTGAGGGCGGTGTAGAGCAGGTTGCGCTGGAGCATGCGGTAGTGCTGGGTGTGCAGCGGCACCACCACGCAGGGGTACTCGCTGCCCTGGCTCTTGTGGATCGAACAGGCATAGGCGGGCACCAGCTCGTCCAGGTCGCCGTAGCCGTAGAGCACCAGGCGGTCGCCGAAGCGCACCTTCACCAGCTGCTGATCCTCATCCACCGACTCGATGCGCCCCACGTCGCCGTTGAAGACGTCCAGGTCGTAGTTGTTGCGCACCTGCATCACCTTGTCCCCGATGCGCAGCATTGGTCGGTTGGAGTTGGTCCCGCCGGAATTGGGAGGAGGGTTTTGATTCGAAGGATTCTGAATCGGACCGCTCCTCCCCAGGGCCTTGCCCCGGGGGTTGAGACAGGCCTGGAGTCGATGGTTGAGGTTGTAGACGCCGAGCAGGCCGCGGTTCATGGGGGAGAGCACCTGGATCTCCGTCAGCGGGTCGAACCCGAAGCCTCGCGGGATGCGTTCGGTGATCAGGTGGATGAGGGTGTCCTCCACCTCCTCCGGCTCATTGCGCTGAAAGAAGAAAAAGTCCGAGGCGGCGGGATCGTCCCCCGGTTCCACCACCGGCGGCTCGCCGTGGTTGATGCGGTGGGCGTTGGTGACGATGCGGCTCTCCGCCGCCTGGCGGAAAATCTCCGTCAGCCGCACCACCGGCACCGCGCCGCTGGTGATGCAATCCGACAGCACCCGCCCCGGTCCTACCGAGGGGAGCTGGTCCACGTCCCCCACCAACACCACCCGAGCTCCCAGTGGCACCGCCGCCAAGGTGCTGCGGGCCAGTGCCAGATCCAGCATGGAGGCTTCGTCGACGATCACCAGGTCGGCGTCCAGGGGCAGGTCCGGTCCGCGGGCGAAGCTGTGGGAGCGGGGATCGTATTCGAGCATGCGGTGCACCGTGCGGGCGTCGCGGCCGGTGGCTTCCGCCAGGCGCCGGGCGGCGCGGCCGGTGGGGGCGGCGAGGAGGATGCGGGCGCCCTTGGCGGCGAGGATCTCCACGATCCCCCGCAGCAGGGTGGTCTTGCCGGTGCCCGGGCCGCCGGTGATCACCAGCACCGCCGCTTCCAGAGCGCGGCCGATGGCTTCCCGCTGCTGCGGTGCCAGCTGTAGCTTTTCCCGCCCTTCGAACCATTCGATGGCCTTCTCCACATCCACGTCCGGCAGCCGCGACGGGGCGCTCAGGAGCTGCCCTACCCGCGCCGCCAGGGCGGTTTCCGCGGCGTGGTGGGCGGCGGTGAAGAGGGCCGTGTCGGCGCTTTCCGGCAGCTCCTCGGATACCAGCCGCCCGTCCGCCACCAGCTCGTCGATGGCGCTGCGAATGCCGTCCTCGTCGACCTCCAAGAGCTCGGCGGTGAGGGCCGTCAGCTGGCCCCGGGGCAGAAAGACGTGGCCCTGGTCGCTGCTCTGCCGCAGCACGTGGAGCACGCCGGCCTCCGCCCGCCGCGGCGAGTCCTTGGGGATTCCCAAGTTGTGAGCGATGCGGTCGGCGCTCTTGAAGCCGATGCCGAAGACCTCCTCCGCCAGCCGGTAGGGGTTCTCCGTGACCTTTTCCTCCGCCTCGGCGCCGTAGGTCTTGAAGATGCGCACCGCGTGGCTGGTCTGGATGCCGTGGCTTTGCAGAAAGACCATCACCCGCTGGATGTGCCGCTGCTCCTGCCAGGCTTCGAGAATCTGCTGGCTGCGCTTGGGCCCGATGCCCGGCACCCGCCGCAGCCGCTCCGGGTGTTGCTCGATGACCTCCAGGGTGCCCAACCCGAAGGTCTTCACCAACCGCTTGGCCATCTTCTTGCCGATGCCCTCGATGAGCCCCGAGCCGAGATAGCGCTCGATGCCCTCGGTGGTGGCCGGCCGCACCGGTTTGAAGGCGGTGGCGCGGAAGCGCTCGCCCCATTTGCGGTCCTGCTCCCAGCGGCCGGAGAAGCGCAGATTCTCTCCCGGCTGCACGCCCAAAACCTCGCCCACCACCGTCACCTGGCCCCGGCGCCCGGGGACGGCGATTTTGAGCACGCTCCAGCCATTCTCCGGATTGGAGAACACCACCGACTCCAGCACCCCCTCGACGGTGGTGTCGGCGGCGGCGCTGGGTCGGGAATCAGAGCGGGGGTGCTGCACGGGTTGTCTCACGAAGGCCCTAGTGTATCCGCTCCCCTTGTGCCAAAATGGCCCGCCATGGCAGAAATACCCCAAGTCCTGGTCATCGATGACGAGACGGGCTCCCGCGAGTCCATGGCCATCGCCATCGAGAAGGCCGGTTTGACCGTACGCACATTCGACGATGCCCGCAAGGCGCTGGAATACCTGGAACAACGGGACGGCGCCCGGGTGGTGGTGTGCGATCTCAAGATGCCCGGTATGGACGGCATCTCCTTCCTCAACGAGATCCGCGACCGAGAGTACGACCTGGGAGTGATCCTGGTCACCGGCTTCGGTTCCATCGAGAGCGCCGTGGAGGCCATGCGGGTCGGCGCCGACGACTATCTCACCAAGCCGGTGGAGCTCTACGAGCTGCGGCAGCGGGTGATGAACCTGATGGAGCGCAAGCAGCTCAAGGAAGAGGTTTCCAACCTGCGGCAGATGCTCGACAAGAAGTACGGCTTCGAGAGCATTATCGGCGCCTCCGCTCCCATGGAGCATCTCTTCGAGCAGATCCGCACCGTCGCTCCCACCCGCTCCAGCGTGCTCATCGTCGGCGAGAGCGGCACCGGCAAGGAGCTGGTGGCCACCGCTCTGCATCAGAACAGCCCGCGGCGGGACGAACGCTTCCTGGCCATCAACTGCGGCGCCATCCCCAACGACATCCTGGAGAGCGAGCTCTTCGGCCACGAGCGCGGTGCCTTCACCGGCGCCGTGGCGCGCAAGATCGGCAAATTCGAGCTCGCCCACCGCGGCACCCTCTTCTTGGACGAGATCAGCGAGCTGGTTCCGGAGCTCCAGGTCAAGCTCCTGCGGGTGCTCGAAGAGCGCCAGATCATGCGGGTCGGCGGCACCGATCTCATCGACGTCGACTTCCGGCTCATCGCCGCCACCAACCGCGACCTGGACAAAGAGGTCGAAGAGGAGCGCTTCCGCCAGGATCTCTACTACCGCCTCAAGGTGGTGACCCTCTTCATCCCGCCGCTGCGGGATCGCCCCGAGGACATCCCGCTGCTGTCGGAGCATTTCCTCAAGCAATTCTTCGAGGAGCACGGCAAGGAGCCGGTCCCCATCTCGCAGGCCGCTCTCGACGCTCTCTGCCGCCACCCCTGGCCCGGCAACGTGCGCGAGCTGCGCAACATTCTCGAGTCGGTGGTGATCTTCCACCGCGGCGACGAGATCCAGGTGGAGGATCTGCCCAAGGAGATCCGCGAGGCTTCCGGCCCCGCCCTCACCCCCGGTGGGCCGGTGCAAATCGCCCACGGCACCCCCCGCACCATGGACGAGATCGAGCGCCAGGCGATTCTAGAAACTCTGGAGCGCACCGGCGGCCACCGCGCCGACGCCGCCAAGCTCTTGGGCATCGGGCTGCGAACGCTGCAGCGCAAGCTGAAGGATTACAAGGAACAAGGCTACGTAGAGGAGTGAGTGGTGATGGAGCTGCCAACCGAAGTGATGATCCACAACGCCGGCCTGGGCCTCAAGGGCAGCAACGCCACCCTTCTGCGCATCGACCCCCAGGGCTATTACGAAGTCAATCTCAAACTCGGCGAGAACCGCCACCGCACCCTCCTTCCCATCCAGGGCACGATGGTCATCCACCGCCAGCCGGAGGAAGAGGCCTTGCCCCAGGCGGAGTTGGAGATCGAGCGCTAGATCAGCTTCTTTGGCGGCAGCTCGTCCCTGGGATCGAGAGGACTTCCCCCCTGGGAGCGTCGGCTTCTAGCCGGCTCTGATGGGAGGGCGGGGGCACTCTTCTTGGGCGCAGAGGGCCGGCTAGAAGCCGGCGCTCCCAGGTCTTGCTACTCCCAGGTCTTGCTACTCCCAGGTCTTGCTACTCCCAGGTCTTGCTACTCCCGGGGCTGGCTACTTGCCGGGGTCTGAAACTCCGGCCAAGCTACCCCAGCTCCCCCCGAAGCACCTCCGCCAGCTCTTCCGCCAGGGCGTGAATCTGCGCCTCATCCGCCCCCTCGATCATCACCCGGGCCAGGGGTTCGGTGCCGCTGTAGCGGAGGAGGAGGCGGCCTTGTTGGCCGAGGGCTTGCTCGACCTTCTCGGCGGCGGCGGTGACGGTGGGGAGTTGGTCGAAGGGGATCTTCTGCTGCACGCGGACGTTGAGCAGGACCTGGGGGAAGCGCTGGAAGGTCTGGAGCCGCTGGCTGAGGGGGGTGTCGAGGTCCTCGGCGAGGAGGAGGGCGAGCTGGACGGCGGTGAGGAGGCCGTCGCCGGTGCTGGCGAGGCCGAGGTGGACGATGTGGCCGCTTTGCTCGCCGCCGAGAAGGAGTTTCTGAGCGCGGAGGGTTTCCACCACCTCACGGTCGCCGACGCCGCAGCGTTCGAGGGCGATGCCGCGGGCTTCCAGGGCTCGTTCAAGGCCGAGGTTGCTCATGGTGGTGGCGACGATGCGCGGGGGCTCGAGGTGGCCCTGCTCCTTGAGGTGGCGAGCCCAGAGGTAGAGCATGGCGTCGCCGTCCCGCAGAGCGCCGGCCTCGTCCACCAGCAGAGCGCGGTCGGCGTCGCCGTCGAAGGCGATGCCCAGGTGGTAAGTGCCCTCGGCGACGTGCCGCTGGAGCGCCTCTGGGTGGGTGGAGCCGCAGCCTTGGTTGATGTTCTGGCCGTCGGGTTGGTCGTAGAGCACGGTGACGGTGGCGCCGAGATCTTCGAACAGAGGGGCGGCGAAGGCGGAGGCGGCGCCGTGGGAGGTGTCGAGGGCGAGGCGCAGGCCGGTGAGGGGCTGGTCCTTGTCCTGGGTAGCGGAGTCTTCGAGGTGGCGCAGGTAGTTGGAGGGTGCTTTCGAGTCGAGGTCGAGGGGGGTGAGGGGGACGTCGTCGGCGAAGAGGCCCTCGGCTGCGAGGTGCTCCCGGGCGGCTTCGAGGCCGGCTTCCACCTCCGCTTCGGCGTCACGGGTCCATTTGAAGCCCTCGATGTCGATGAGCTTGATGCCGTTGTCGGGGTGGGGATTGTGGCTGGCGGAGACGACGATGCCCGCGGCGGCGTCGGTGGTGCGGGTGAGGTGGGCGACGCCGGGGGTGGGGAGGATGCCGGCATAGCGCACCCGGGCGCCGGCGGCCTGAAGACCGGCGATGAGCCATTGGCAGAGGATCGGGGTGCTGTCGCGGGTGTCACCGCCGAGGACCACCAGGGGGGTGGAATCTTGCTGAGCGAGCAGGTGGCCGACGCGGTAGCCGACGGCGGTGACGGTGGGGCGATGGAGGGGCGCCTGGCCGAAGACACCGCGGATGCCGTCGGTGCCGAAGAGTCGGGGAGCGGGCTTGGGACTGGTCATGGACAGGTTGGATCCTTGGTCGATACTGGAACGCGAGAGGTCGACTCTCGGCAAACTGTGAGCGCTGGGAATGGCAGCCGGAAGGCCTGCTCGGGGCAAGTCCCTCGTTCAGACGGGCCATTCTCTCAGATGGGGGGCTTTCTCGGCTAGGAGCCGGTGCACCCCCCCAAAGCACCTACTGAGGCGTGATCTCCTGCGGCTGGATTTCTTCCAGGATGGTGGTGGGGCTGGGGGGTGGTTGGAGCTCTACGGAGACCTGGACGCGCACCGGGCGGGTGGAGAGGAGGGGGTTGATGGGGCGCAGGGAGACGCTTTCCTGGAATGAGAGGGCGTGGCCGTCGAGGTCCACCGGCTCGGTTTCCAGGGAGCGGTACTGCTCCAGGATGGTGCTGGGGCCGGTGATGCTGACCTCCTCGGGGTCGACGCGCCATTCGAGGAGCTTGGCGCCGGCGGCGGGCTCGCCTTCGAGCTCCACCAGCACCGGGCGCTGCACCGTGTCGATGAGGTCGAATTGCAGCGGGATGATGCTGGGGTTGATGGAGACCACCTCCAGATCCTCCGGCAGGAAGACATTCTCCGCCCCCACCCGCACTTCCATGACGCCGACATCGGCGTTGGCGACGTCCATCACCAGACCCACCATCAGCGGGTTGAGAGTGGTGACGGCGCTCTCCTTGCCCTTGACCCGGATGTCGACGGAGGAGAGGGGCTCCAGCAGCACCAGGTGCTCGGGGTAGTTGTAGGTCACCGAGGCGCTGACCACCCGCTGGCTGATATTGCCCAGCCGCTCCACCGACACCGCCAGCCACAGGGCGAAGGCCAGGACGACGGAAATCAGCTTGAGGATCCAGCGCTGATTCTTCTCCTTCACGCCACCCTCCTCCGCTGGCCCTGAGGGTAGAGGGTGGTCACCAGGTGGAAGTAGAGCTCGTTGCGGAGGCTCTTGGAGTCGAGGTCCGGAATCATCCGCCCGTCCACCGCCAGGGAGATGCGGCCCTTCTCCTCCGACACCACCACCGCCACCGCGTCGGTCTCTTCGGAGATGCCCAGGGCCGCCCGGTGGCGGGTGCCGTACTCCTTGGACAGCTCCGGGTTCGGGGTCAAGGGCAGGAAGCAGGCGGCGGCGGCAATGCGGTCGTCCTGGAGGATGACGGCGCCGTCGTGGAGCGGGGTAGTGGGGATGAAGATGGTCATCAGCAGGTCGAAGGTGAGGCGGGCGTCGAGCTCGATGCCGTTCTCCACGTAGTTGCGCAGGCCTTCCTCACGCTCGAAGACGATGAGGGCGCCGATGCGCCGGGAGGCGAGGGTGGTGGCCGCCAGCACCACCTCGTCGAAGGTGGGGGCGACGTTCTCCTGTTTGCTCATGCCCCAGAAGGGGTTGCGGCCGACGCTGGCGAGGGCGCGGCGGATCTCCGATTGGAAGAGCACGATGACCGCCACCGGCAGCAAAATGGGCAGGTTCCCCAGCACCGTTTGTAGGGCGGGCAGCTCGAAGAGCTCGGCGACGCCGAAGAGGATGATGAGGAAGCCCAAGCCCAGGAGCATTTGCACCGCACGGGTGCGGCGCACCAGCAGCAGCAGGTTGTAGAGGATCGCCGCCACCACCAGGATGTCGACGGCGTCGCGCAGGGTGACCTGGCTCCAGAAGTCGGCGAAGGTCATGAGCCTGGCTCCCGGGAAGGTTCGAGGTCTTCGGCGGGAAGGTCTTCGAGGGCGTGCCAGACTCGCTGGAAATCGACCGTCTCACCCACGTCGTGGACCCGCACCATGGCGGCGCCGGTGCGGCTGGCCCAGGCGACGGTGGCGAGGCTGCCGGCGAGGCGACGGGCCGGCGGGGGCGGAGTCTCGGCCTGGGGGGCGATGAAATGCCCGATGAAGCTCTTGCGGCTGGCCCCCAAGAGCACCGGCAGCCCCAGCTCACGCTGGAAGTGGCCGGCGTGGCGGATGAGCTCGAGGTTCTGGCGGTAGGTCTTGCCGAAGCCGATGCCGGGATCGACCACGATTTGCTCCCGCCGCACCCCCAGGGTTCCCGCTCGCTCGACGGCATCGGAGAGCTCCGCGGTGACTTCCCGCAGCAGGTCCCGGAAGGAGATCGTCTTTTGCATCTCCGAGATCTCACCCCGGCTGTGCATCAGGACGAGGGGACAGTCGGCGGCGCCGGCGGCTCGCGCCAGGTCGTCGTCGGAGAGCAGGCTGATGTCGTTGATCAGGTCGGCGCCGGCGTTCAAGGCGGCGCGGGCCACGGCGCCTTTGCGGGTGTCGACGGAGAGAGGAGCGTCGGTTTCCCGTCGCAGGGCTTCGAGCACCGGCAGGAGTCGGTCCATCTCCTCCTGGGCTGGGACCTCACTGGCGCCGTCGCCGTAGACGCCGCCGCCGGGGCGGGTGGATTCAGCGCCCAGGTCGAGGAGGTCGGCGCCCTGCTCCAGCAGCTCGAGGCCGTGGGCCACGGCGCGCTCGGGAGCCAGCCACAGGCCTCCGTCGCTGAAGGAGTCGGGGGTGATGTTGACGATGCCCATCACCCGCGGCCGGCGCCCCAGGGAAAGCCGTCGGCCCCCCGGTAGGTCGAGGGACCGGGGGGCGGTGGAGGTGGCGGGGGGGGCGGGCATGGATGGACGGCTCAGGGGTACTGGATGGAGAGCTCCAGGCGGTGGATTGGGGCCCGGTGGCGGCTCATGAGGGCTCCTCGGAGGAAGCGAGGCCTCCTTCTTGGACCTTCGAGCGCTGGGCCCGCTGCCCGCCGTGGCCGGCGCTCACCGGCTCGGGGGGCGCCTCGTCCTCGCCGTCCGGCGCGGCCTCGGGGGCTTCGGCGTCCTCGCTGCGCGGAGCGCCGTTGGTGCCGTCGCCGGAGGCGCTCCGCTCTTCATCAGAGCTGGGTTCTCCACTGACATCTCCACTGGCTTCGGCCCCTGGCTCCGCGTCGCCATCCTTTGCGGTGTCTTCGGGCTCCGTCGCCAGGGGCTCCTCCGGCAGCACCGGGAAGCGGTCCTCGCCGGTCATCTTCTGGATCAGCTCGTAGACCTCGCGGCCGTCCATGGTCTCTTTCTCCAGCAGCTGCTGGGAAAGCTCCTCCAGCACCTCCCGGTGGGTGGTGAGGATGTGGGTGGCCCGCTCGTAGGACTCGCGCACGAGCCGCTGGACCTCCTGGTCGATGCGGATGGCGGTTTCCTCGCTGTAGTCGCTGCGGGTGGCCATCTCGCGGCCCAGGAAGACCGGCTCGTCCTTGTTGCCGAAGGCCAGGGGACCAAGCTCCGACATGCCCCACTCGCAGACCATGCGGCGAGCCAGATCGGTGGCCTGCTCGATGTCGTTGCCGGCGCCGGTGGTGATGTCCTCCTGGGTCAGCTCCTCCGCAACCCGGCCGCCCATGAGGATGGCCAGCCGCGACTCCACGTAGCGCTGCTTGTAGGTGTATTTGTCCTCCGTCGGCAGCTGCATGGTGACGCCGAGAGCGCGGCCGCGGGGGATGATGGTGACCTTATGCAGCGGATCGGCGGTCTCGACAAAGGCCGCAACCAGGGCGTGGCCGGCCTCGTGGTAGGCGGTGACCAGGCGCTCCTCTTCGGTGAGCATCATGGTCTTGCGCTCGACGCCCATGAGGACCTTGTCCTTGGCGAACTCGAAGTCCGCCATCTCCACCGCCTTCTTGTTGCGGCGGGCGGCGATGAGGGCTGCCTCGTTGACCAGATTGGCCAAATCGGCACCGGCGAAGCCCGGAGTGCCACGGGCGATGACCCCCAGCTCGACGTCGTCGGAGATGGGAATGTCCCGCACGTGCACCCGCAGGATGCCCAGGCGGCCGTTGATGTCCGGGCGGTCCACCACCACCCGGCGGTCGAAGCGGCCGGGGCGCAGCAGCGCCGGGTCGAGGACGTCGGGGCGGTTGGTGGCGGCGATGAGGATGACGCCCTCGGAGGTCTCGAAGCCGTCCATCTCCACCAACAGCTGGTTGAGGGTCTGCTCGCGCTCGTCGTGCCCGCCGCCGAGGCCGGCGCCGCGGTGGCGGCCGACGGCGTCGATCTCGTCGATGAAGATGATGCACGGGGCGTTCTTCTTGCCCTGTTCGAAGAGGTCGCGGACCCGGCTGGCGCCGACGCCGACGAACATCTCGACGAAGTCGGAGCCGGAGATGGAGAAGAACGGCACGTTGGCCTCGCCGGCGATGGCGCGGGCAAGGAGGGTTTTGCCGGTGCCCGGCGGGCCCATGAGCAGCACGCCCTTGGGAATGCGGCCGCCGAGCTTCTGGAATTTCTGCGGCTCCTTGAGGAATTCGACGATCTCCGACAGCTCTTCCTTGGCCTCTTCGACTCCGGCGACGTCTTTGAAGGTCACCTTCTTGCCGGTGGCGTTGAGCAACTTGGCTTTGCTCTTGCCGAAGGAGAGGGCCTTGTTGCCGCCGCTCTGCATCTGGCGCATGAAGAAGATCCACAGCGCGACGATGAGGATGATGGGGCCGAAGTTGAACAACAACATGCCCAGCACGTTGTCCTTGGCCTCGTCGGCGGTGACCTTGACGTTGGCTTCCTGCAGGCCGTCGATGAATTCGGAGTCGGCCTCGAAGGGCAGCTGCAGGCGGAAGCCGTCGGTGCGGTCGTCGGGGTTGGCGCCCTCGACGTAGGTGCCTTCGACTTCCTTGCCGCGCAGGGTCAGCTCGGAGACGTCACCCTGCTCGACGAGCTGGGAGAATTCCGAGTAGGTGATCTCTTGCGTGCGGCCGGTATTGGTCTGAAACGTCTTCCACAG
>JAXHTF010000136.1 GCA_034211275.1 Acidobacteriota bacterium | reverse complement strand
CAACCCTTGGCCCCTTCCCGCGAACGCGGTGAGCGCCGACGGGTGATCCGGGCCCTCACCTCTCTCTTCGGTTAGGGCTTCTCCGACCGAGACCTGAGGACCGCCACTGCCATGACCGATATCTTCGACCAGCTCTGGATCCAGCTCGAGGACAAATTCCGCACCTTCATCGAGCAATTGCCCATCGCCGCCGGCATCCGGGCGGCCTTCATCCTCCTCTTCGGCGCCCTCCTGGCGCGTTGGATCAGCGCCACCGCGGTGCGCCTGCTGAGCCGGATTTCCGACCGCCAGCAGCGGCTGCTGATCCGCCGCCTGAGCTATTGGGGGGTCTTCGGCCTGGCTTTCATCTCGGCGCTGCGGGAGCTGGGCTTCGACCTCAGCGTTCTTCTCGGCGCCGCCGGCATTCTCACCGTCGCCCTCGGCTTCGCCTCCCAAACCTCCGCCTCGAACCTCATCAGCGGCCTCTTCCTCTACGGCGAGCGCCCCTTCGTGGTGGGCGATCTCGTGCGCATCGGTGGCACCACCGGCGAAGTGCTCACCATCGATCTGCTCTCCACCAAGCTGCGCACCTTCGACAACCTCTTCGTCCGCATCCCCAACGAGAACCTGATGAAGGCGGAGGTGGTCAACCTCACCCGCTTCCCCATTCGCCGCGTCGATCTCCAGGTGGGCGTCGCCTACAAGGAAGACCTGGAGAAGGTCCGCAATGTCCTCTTCCAGGTCGCCGAGGAAAGCCCCCTCTGCCTCCAGGAGCCCGAGCCCCAGCTCTTCTTCGGCGCCTTCGCCGACTCCGCCGTCAACCTCCAATTCTCCGTCTGGGCCGAGCGCGAGCGCTACATCGAGCTCAAGAACCACATCGCCTTCGACGTCAAGCGCGCCTTCGACCAGGCTGGCATCGAGATCCCCTTCCCCCACCGCACCCTCTACACCGGCTCCATCACCAACCCCATGCCGGTGCGCATGGTGGGCGGGGAGGCTCAGTCCCTGCAAGCGGACGAGCCCGAGGCAGTGGCTGCCCAAGACGGGGAAGACTAGAGACAGGCCCAACCAGAACTCGGGTACCCCCTGCGGAATCGAGACCTGGGAGCGCCAACCAGAACTTGGGTACCCCCTGCGGAATCGAGACCTGGGAGCGCCAACCAGAACTTGGGTACCCCCTGCGGAATCGAGACCTGGGAGCGCCGGCTTCCAGCCGGCTCCGGCCTGTTTCGGGACAGCAAACCAACAAGTGGGTACCACCCCCTGAAAAGCCCGCCTCAGCTCGCGAGTTCAGCCCCGTCGCCGGCAGATCACCGCCCCGTCCCCAAACGGCTCCTGACACTCGAAGAGGCGCCGGAACTCGGGGCGTTTTTGCAGGCGAGTCCAGAGCTTCCCGCGTTTGGGATGATCCAGGAAAGGCCCGGAGAGATAGATGGCGTCGATGGGGACCAGGTCGCGGTCGAGCTCCAGCACCGCAGCGACGCGACGGCCCTTGGAGTCGCGGGTGTGATGGAAGCGGACGCTGCGGCGGCCGGTGTACCAGGTCACCTGGGCCGAGCGGTCGGAGAAGATCACCGCGTCCGGATCGGTGGCGGCCTCCAGGGCGGCCATCTGCTCCAGGTCGAGCCGCACCTCGCCCTTGCGTGCGACCTTCTGAAGCGACGCCGCCAGCGCCGGTGGGTTGGCCAGGACGACCAACAACCCCGCCGCCACGACGCCCCGCAGGCTCAAGCCCCAGCCCCGGGAAGAAGACTTATCCCTCGCCGTCCCGGTCCACCGCTGGACCACCGCCACCGCCACCAACATCATCGCCGGCAGCAGGTGGTAGTAGTAGCGTGGTGGATTGACGTCGGTGAGATTGCACAGCAGGGCGTTGGCGACGAAGGCGCCGCACACCACCACCGCCGTACGCTGCAGTGGACCGCCCCAGCGGCGGCGGAAGGCAAGCCAGGGTAGGAAGGCCAGAAGGAACGTGGCACCGAAGGTGGGATAGCCCCGCAGGGCCTTTTCCCCATTGTGCACCCACTTGTCGATCAGGGCTCTCGGGTGGGCGCGGGCGTACTCCAGCGGCGGCACGAAATCCCGTACCCAGCGCAGGGAATAATCCTTCTTCGTCTCCCCCTTCACCGCACCGGAGGGCACCAGATAATAGGTGTGGAGGGAGAAGGTGGGCTTGCCGGTGAGGGCGAGATTGCGCACCATCCACGGCGCCATCACCAGCAGCAGGCCGCCCAGCAGCAGACCGCCCAGGGCGGCGCGCTGGCGCAGCAACCTGCGGGTCGCCGGATCGTCCCTCAATCCCTGCCGCAGCTCCTTCCAGCGCATCCGCCGCCACGGAACCTGCTTCCAAGGGATGAGGGCCAGGAGCAACACCGGCACCACCGTCACCGCGTTGGTGCGGGAGAGCACCGCCAGCCCGAGGGCGGCGCCGGCCAGCGCCCCGCGCAGCAGCTTCCGGGAGTCCACAGAAGCTACCGGATCGGAAGAAGGAGGCGCCAGCGGTCCGCCGGGACGCCACAGCCAATAGAGAGCGAGGGTCACCCACAGAGCCACCCAGGCCTCGGGCATTCCCGCCTGGACGTTGTAGAAGAGCTCGCCGTTGAAGGCCACGAGAGCACTGGCGGCCACCGCCGGCCACGGGCCCAACGCTCTCCGGGCCCACAGGTGGAGGACGCCGGAGGTGGCGGCGAGGGCGGTGATGCCGTGGGCCACCACCACCCCGCTGGTGGCGCCGAAAAGCAGGAAGAAGAGCCCCAGGGTGAGGGCCGGCAGCGGAAAGCGATGCAGGTTGGGCCAGGGCTGGTCGAGGAGATCGTGCTCCCCCAGGAAGCGCAGGTGGAGCGCGTAGATGGCCTGGCGCGAGGCGAGGCCGTTGCCGGAGGCGAACTCGCGGCCGATCTGAGCGTAGTCGAGGCCGTCGTTATGCCACAGCTCGATGCCGGTGGACCAAGCGAAGGACGCCGCCACCGCCGCCGTCAGCACCGCCGCCAGCAGAGCTGCCAGCAGATCCGTTTTCAGGGTCGACCGTCGGCTTCGGCCCGGCATCAGAGATACCCCAGCGAACGCAGCTCCTTCTCCAGCTCGTCGTCGTCTTCACGCAAGAACTCCGGCGCCCGGCGCACGACCCGTTCCCTCACCTCGGTCTTGAAGCCCGCCACCGCCTCGGCGTCGGGAGCCAGGTTGTCCAGCTGCCGGGGATCCTGCTCCATGTTGTAGAGCTCCTCTCCGGCGGTGCCGTCGACGAACCACAGGTCACCGCGTATGGCCGCCGTCAAGGCGGGAATCTCCGGTACCGGGTTGAGTTTGGTCTTGACGCCGTCCTTCCACCAATGGGAGTGCTCCATGGCGAAGAAGGTCCGGCGCCCCACCGGCGCCGCCTCCCCGGAGAGCGCCGCCGCGAAGGATTGGCCGTCGACGTCCGGAGCGCACTCCGGCGCCACGCCGAGGACCTCCGCCAGGGTCGGCAGCATATCCACCAGCGACACCGGCGTCGGGTCGTCTGCCGGCTGGACCCCGGGACCGGCGACCAGCATGGGAATGGTCACCACGTCGGCATGGACGCGCCCTCCGTGGTGCATGCGCTCGATCTCCGGCGCGAAGCCCTCCCCGTGATCCGAGAGCAGCACTACCAGCGCCGTATCCTCGTACCCCGCCTTCTCCAGCGCCTCCATCAGCAACCCTAGCCGCTCGTCGATGTGCTCCACCTCCGCCCGGTAGAGGTCGCGCATGCGCTGCCAGACCTCCGGCGAGCAATCCTCGCGGCCGTCGAGGCATTTCCGATAGCTGCGCTTGTTCAGATCGTCGAATTCCGGCAGCCGCTGACGAGCCCAGCGGTGGGCGCGGAAGAAGTCGTGGACGATGTAAGTGTGGACAAAGAGAAAGAGAGGCTCTTCCGAATTCTGGGGACGCTCGGCGAGGAAGCGGATGGCCCGCTCGAAGGCCAGCCCGGTGCGCCGCTCCTTGAGCCGCCAGAGCTCGTCGGTCTCGCCGCGGCGTAGCGCTTCGGAGCCGTCCTGGTAGAGGTCGAAGCCGCGATCGAGACCGAACTTCTTGTGCAAAAAGCCACCGCCGGTGAACGCCGCCGCCTCGAAGCCCTGCTGCTTCAGACACTCGGTGAGTAGGCGAGCGTCAGGGCTGACCTTGCGGCCGCCGGCGATGGCGCCGTGGCGGTCGGGGTAAAGCCCGGTGAACAGGGAGGAATGGGCCGGAAGAGTCCAGGAGGCGGTGGACCGGGCACGGGAAAAGCGCCGCGCCCGCTGCGCCAGGTGATCGAAGTGGGGCAAGGCCCCGGCGTCCGGGTTGAACGCCGGCAAAGCCTGCTGGTTGAGGGTGTCGATGGAGATGAGGATCAGATCCTGAGGCTTCGGGGGCTCTGGGCTGCAGCTCAGCAGCATCCCCGACAGCGCCCCGAGCCCCAACCCGAGACAGCACGCCCGCACCAGAGCCTTTCCCTGCCGAGCTACCCCGTCTCGAAGCCGGGACACCCGGTGGTTCGACAGCGGACTCGAGGGCGAAGGCGGTACCGAAAGTTGAGGCGACCGAACCTCAGGCGCCATCTTCGCCGGCCCTCACCTCCCAGGTATCTCCCGTGTGGAGCAACTCCTCCAGCGTGCCCGCTCCCCGACCGGCGACCTCCTGCTCGATCTGCGCGATCACCCCGGCCTCATAGGCAGGAGCCGGCACTGAGCGGAAGACGCCCAAGGGCGTGGGCAGGTGCGGCGGCAGCACCTGACTCATGAGGAAGGCCAGGGACGGATTCTCCACCGTCTCGTCCCACACCAGGCAGTCGTCTTCCGTACCGCCGACCCCCAGCTCGAAGGTCGCCAGCTGCGCTCCCTCCAGCCGCACGCCGTAGCGGGGCTCATCCCCGAAGGTCACCGGCTTGCCGTGCTCCAAATACAGCGAGGCCTGCTTGCGGGTCTCCTTGTCGGTCATGTAGGAGAAGGCCTTGTCGTTGAAGATGTTGCAGTTCTGGTAGATCTCGATGAAGGCGCTGCCGGGATGATCCGCCGCCCGCTGCAGGATGGACTTCAGGTGCGGCTGGAAGATGTCCACCGAGCGGGCCACGAAGGTGGCGCCGGCGCCGAGGGCCAGGGAGAGGGGGTTGAAGGGGTTGTCGACCGAGCCCACGGGCGTGGACTTGGTGCGCTTTCCCCGCTCGCTGGTGGGCGAGTACTGCCCCTTGGTGAGGCCGTAGATGCGGTTGTTGAAGAGCAGGATCTTGACCCCGACGTTGCGCCGCAGCACGTGCACCAGGTGGTTGCCGCCGATGGACATGGCGTCGCCGTCGCCGGTGGCGATCCACACCTCCAGCTCCGGCCGCGCCATCTTCAGCCCCGTGGCCACCGCCGGCGCCCGGCCGTGGATGGTGTGGAAGCCGTAGGTGTCCATGTAGTAGGGGAAGCGGCTGGAGCAGCCGATGCCCGAGACTACGACGAATTTTTCCTTCGGGATGCCCAGGTCCGGGAACACCGACTGCACCGCCGACAGGATGGCGTAGTCGCCGCAGCCGGGGCACCACCGAACCTCCTGGTCGGATTGGAAGTCCTTCTTGCTCAGGGTGGCGGTTTCAGCGGCCATGATCGGCTCCTTCGAGGATGTGACGGATGGCGGTGAGAATCTCTTCGCGGCCGAAGGGGCGGCCCTCCACCTTGGGCATGCTGTCGATCTTGCGCAGGTAGAGCCCCTGAATCAGCAACGCCAGCTGCCCGCTGTTCATTTCCGGCAGCAGCACCCGGTCGAAGCTATTCAGCAGCTCCTCCAGGTCCTGGGGCAGCGGATTCAAATAACGCAGGTGCGCATGGCTGACCTCCAGCCCCGCCTTGCGGGCATGGTTGATGGCACCGGTGATAGCCCCCTTGGTGCTGCCCCAGCCGAGGACCAGCAGCTTGCCGCTGCGCGGCCCGTCCACCTCCATGGGCGGCAGGGTGCGGGCGATGCGGGCCACCTTCTCCGCCCGCAGATGGGTCATGCGGGCGTGGTTGGCGGGATCGTAGGAGACGTTGCCGCTGCCGTCCTCCTTCTCCAGACCGCCGACGCGATGCTCCAGCCCCGGAGTGCCGGGGATGGCCCAGGGGCGGGCCAGGGTTTCGGGATCGCGGACATAGGGAGCAAAGCCTTCCGGATCGCTGCGGAAGCTGCGGTGCAGATCCGGCAGATCCTCCACCTTGGGCAGCTTCCAGGGCTCCGAACCGTTGGCCACGTAGCCGTCGGACAGCAACATCACCGGCACCATGTGCTGGATGGCGATGCGGCAGGCCTCGAGGGCGACCTCGAAGCAATCCTTCGGCGACGAGGCCGCCAGCACCGGCATGGGGCTGTCGCCGTTGCGGCCGAAGAGGGACATGAAGAGATCGCTCTGCTCGGTCTTGGTGGGCATGCCGGTGGATGGTCCGGCGCGCTGGATATTGCACACCACCAGCGGCAGCTCGACCATCACCGCCAGATTGAGGGCCTCGGACTTGAGCGCAATGCCCGGGCCGCTGGAGGCGGTCACCGCCAGCGCGCCGCCGAAGGAAGCGCCGATGGCGGCACACACGGCGGCAATCTCGTCCTCCGCCTGGAAGGTGGTGACGCCATAGCTCTTGTAGCTTGCCAGCTGGTGCAGCAGCTCGCTGGCGGGGGTGATGGGATAGGCCCCCAGGAAGAGCGGCAGCCCACTGCGGCGGCTCGCCGCCACCATCCCCAGGGCCAGGGCGGTATTGCCCTGGATGCTGCGGTAGACGCCGGGCTCGAGCTTCGCCGGCTCCACCCGGTAGCGCACCTGAAAGAGCTGGGTGATGTCGCAGAAATTCCATCCCGCCTTGAGCACCTTGACGTTGGCCTCGGCGATCTCCGGCTTCTTGGCGAATTTGCGCCGCAGCCAGTCTTCAGTGCTCTCCAGCGGCCGGCTGAAGAGGAAATAGACCATCCCCAAGGCGAAGAAGTTCTTGCACCGGTCCTTCTCTTTGTTGGTGAGATCGGTGTCCTCGAGGGTGCGCCGGGTCAGGGTGGTGAGCTCGACCTTGAACAGGCGGAAGCCATCCAGGGAGCCGTCCTCCAACGGATTGACCTCGTCGTAGCCGGCCTTCATGAGATTGCGCGACGAGAATTCGTCGGTGTTGACGATGATCACGCCGTTGGGCTTGAGGTCCCCGAGGCTCTTCTTCAGCGCCGCCGGGTTCATCGCCACCAGCACGTCCGGAGCGTCGCCGGGGGTGTGGATATCGTAGTCGGCGATGCGCACCTGGAACGCCGAAACCCCGGGTAGGGTGCCGGCGGGGGCGCGGATCTCCGCCGGGAAATCCGGCAGGGTCGACAGATCGTTGCCGATGAGCGCCGAGGTGTTGGTGAACTGGGTACCGGTGACCTGCATGCCGTCGCCGGAATCGCCAGCGAAGCGGATCACTACCTCGTCGAGCTGCTGCCGGTCGGCGGGGGCTCCGGATTGGGGATCGGAAACGCGGGTCGTCATATCGGACTTACCTCCCGCAGGAGCCACGGCGAAGGTCGCCGGAGGGGGCGCGCCGCCCGGTGGAGCCGGGTCGGGCATGGAGGCTCTCAGGCCTCGTCGTGGTCTTGCGCTGGAACTCGCGAAGTGGGTGCATGGTTCACAGTTTCTCGGGACGGATCGATAAACCTGGAGGGCTCCGCGACGGAGGCTCTCAGGCTGGCGGCGAGAGCCCGGAGACACCACCGATCCCGAGGAAAACCAGCTGGCATCGTACCAAAGCCGGAGCGCCTTTGTCACAATCGACCCAGGCGCCGGAGACCTCCCTTCAGGCCGCCGAGCCTGCTAAGCTTCCCGGCTGTGGACATCACTCTCTCCCCCGCCGCCATCGATGCCGCCCGCCGGGACCTCGCCCCGGGGCAGCGCCTGCGCATCGCCTTCGCCGGCGGCTGCGGAGCCTTCGGTTTCCGCCTCCACGCCACCACCCGAGGCGACGAGGACGACCTGCCCCTGGAAGTCGAATCCATCCCCCTGCTCCTCGACCGCATGGCCGCCCGGGAGCTCGACGGTGCCCACCTCGACTACGACGAGGACGAGGGCTTCGTGATCGATCATCCCCAATGGGGCACCGCCTGCGGCTGAGTCTCTCTAGGACGCTTTTCGGGCCTCGGTCGTACAATAGGGCGAGAGCTTTGCCATGAGACTCTTCTATCCATCCCCCGTCTGCATCCTCACCGCCTTCGCTCTAGGCCTGTTGGCCATGCTGGCTCCCAGCCCGGCGGGCGCCGAGCTGGTGGTGCTCACGGACGGCAATTTCTTCAAGGTCCAGAGCTACGAGCTGAAGGACCAGAAGATGCGGTTGGAGCTGGCCACGGGGGGCGCGGTGACCCTGCCCCTGAGCCGTATCGAGCGGGTGGTGGATGACGAGATCGTGCCGCAGGAAGAAGCGCCGCCACCACCGGCGGTGGGTTTGGAGCTGCAATTCGCCGACCACCACGGAGTCCCGGAGACTCCTTACGGCGAGATCATCTTCGCCCATGGCCGTGATCACGGCGTCAATCCGGAGCTGGTGGCGGCGGTGATCCGCCACGAATCCGCCTTCAACCCCCGCGCCGTCTCCCCCAAGGGCGCCCGCGGCCTGATGCAGCTCATGCCCGCCACCGCTCAACGCTTCGGCGTCCGCACCGACGAGCTCTTCACTCCTCAGCGCAACATCGAGGCCGGGGTGCGCTACCTCAGCTGGCTGGTGAAAAAGTGGGGCTCCGACCTGCCCAAAGTCCTCGCTTCCTACAACGCCGGTGAAGGCGCCGTGGCGCGCTACGACGGCGTCCCTCCCTACCGCGAGACCCGCAACTACATCCGCCGCATCTACAAGACCCTGGGCCTCTCCGACGATGAGCTGGCCGGCGCTCTCGCTTCCCACACCGCCCGCTGAGCGCCCTCAGATTCTCAAGCCCGCGGATGGAAGCGGTCGTAGAGACTGCGCATGCGGTGCTGGTGAACGTGGGTGTAGATCTCGGTGGTGGCGATGTCGCTGTGGCCGAGCATGGCCTGGACGGCGCGCAGATCGGCACCGTGCTCCAGCAGGTGGGTAGCGAAGCTGTGGCGCAGGACGTGGGGGGAGACCTGGGGTAGGTCGACGCCGCGGGCGTAGCCTTTGAGGATCTTCCAGAAGCCCTGGCGGGTCATGGCGCCGCCGCGGTGGTTGACGAAGATCACCGGGTGCCGCTTGCGGGCACCGCTCTTCGATTGCATCAGCTGCGGGCGCGCCTCCAAACGGTACCGAGCCAGCCAACGGTCCCCCTGCTCCCCCAGGGGCACCACCCGCTCCTTGCCGCCCTTGCCGGTGAGGAGCAGGAAGTCCACCTCCATCAGCCCGTGCTCGTTGCGTCCGCGCCCCGGCAGACCGTGGAGATGGCTCTCCTCCAAACCCACCAGCTCACTGACCCGCAGGCCGGTGGCGTAGAGCACCTCGATCATCGCCCGGTCCCGCAATCCCAGGAGCGTCGAGACATCCGGCGCCGCCAGCAGCGACTCTACCTGTTTGGAGGTCAGAACCTTGGGCAGGGGCCGCCCGGTGCGCGGCCGCACCAGATCTTCCGACGGATCATCCGAGCGCTCTCCCGTCTCCACCAGGTAGCGATAGAAGCCCCGCAGCGACGAAGCCGCCCGATGCACCGTACGCGGCGACAATCCATGGCGGGTCAGCCGCCGCAGGTGCCCCGCCAAGTCTCCGCGCTCGGCGCTCAGCAGGTCGGTGCCCTCCTCCTCCAAGTCCTCCACCAACCGCTCCAGATCCCGCCGATAGCTCTCCACCGAATTCACCGCCAGGCGACGCTCGGTGAGCAGGGTGTCCAGGTAGGCGTCGAGGACTCGGCCGGAAAAGGATGTACTCATAGAGTTCTGAAACCGCCAGCGGTGGGCTGAGAGCAGTCGGAGATCAACCTAGGGAATTAAATAGCCAAAGCCACGTCACGGGAGGTGTTCCTGTTGGAATCCTGCGAGGACTCCGAGGCGCCCGGCGCAGTCGAGAGTCGTAGCGGAGAAACGCGCGGAACTGTCTGAGCGGCAGCGAGTTTTCCGCGCGCCGCTACGGCTCCACCGACTGCGTCGGCCAGCAGCGCCGAGGCCTGAGCGGATTCCAACAGGGACACCTCCCGCGCTGATCAAGGGCGAAGCCCACTTCCCTGCCCTCCCACTTCACTACCCCACCGCGGTCGCCGAGGAGCTCTTCCAGCGCTGGCAGAGGGTGCGGATCTCGTCCTCTTCGAGCACCCGCAGGGCGGCTTTGGCGTGCTCGCGGATGCGCGCCACCAGCTCTTCGTCGGCCTCCAGGCCGTGCTCCTCGAGCCAGAAGACGATGTTGGCGTCGCCGCTCATGGGACCGACCTCGATCTCCTGGTGGCGCCCCACCAGGCTCGCGGGCACCGACGAGTAGACCCGATCCGCCAGCCACTCATCCCCCTTGCGGCGGGCCTTGACGATGGCCGAGGCGTGGACGCCGGTGCCGGTGCGGAAGGCGTCCCGGCCCACCACCGGGTAGTTGTCCGGCAGTGGGATGCCCGTGGCCTCCGCCACCAGCTGGCAATATTCGGGTAGGCGGGTCAGGTCCCGGTCGATCCAGCCCAGGAGCTGGAAATTGATCAAGAGCATGTCCATGGGAGTGTTGCCCACCCGCTCGCCGATGCCCAGGGCGGTGGCGTGGAGACGGTCGGCGCCGGCCTCCGCCGCTGCCAGGCTGTTGGCCACCCCCAGGCCGCGGTCGCGGTGCCCATGCCAATCCACCGCCACCTCTTCCCCGGTGGCGTCCACCACCTGGCGCACGAAACGCACCAGATTGCGCGCCCCCGCTGGCGTCGCATGGCCCACCGTATCCGCCACGCACACCCGCCGGGCACCGGCCTCCACCGCCGTGGTGTAAAGGCGCCGCAAATCTTCCGGGCGGGCGCGGGTGGTGTCCTCGGTGACGTAATTGACCGGCAGCCCCAGACTCACGGCGTAAGACACCGCATCCTCGGTGACCCGCAGCAAATGGTCCAGATCCCAATCCTCGGTGTACTGACGGATGGGGCTCGAGCCCAAGAAGGTGTCGGCGAGGATGGACACGCCGGAGCGCTGGGAGATCTCGGCGATGCGCTCGATGTCCTGGCGCACGGTGCGCGCGGCGCAGCTGGGAAGCAGCGGCAGGCGGGCGGCGGAAATCTCCCGCGCCAACCGCGCCACATCCGCCTCCATCCGCGGCCCCGCCGCCGGCAGGCCGATGTCCACGCCCTCGATGCCCAAGTCCGCCATCAAATGCAGCAGCCGCAGCTTGTCGTCGATGCTCGGCGATTGTGCCGATGGCGACTGCAGGCCGTCCCGCAGCGTCTCGTCGTTGAGCTCCACCGACGGCCGGGCCGGGCTTTCCGGGCCTTCGGAGCGATTCCAGTCGTAGATCAGGTCGGAGCTTCGAGGATGTGGGTGTGCAGATGCCATGGAGTCTCCGGAGAAAAAAGAGTACTACATCTGTAGGTCTGTACGAATTGGAGACAAGGGGAGTTTTGATCGAGGCGGAGAATTTGATCCAGGCGGAGAAATACGCCTGCGGGGCCGGTGGGCTGTGGGCGAGCTGTGGGCTGTGGGCTGTGGGCTAGGGGCTGCGGCGAGAGTCGTGTGCTGATGCGAGATCGCTCAGGCGAGAGCTTCCGCCAAAGCGTCCCCCACCTGGACGGTGGTGAGGGTACCGCCGAGATCCGAGGTCGTGCGGCCCGCCCGCAGCTCCTGGGCCACCGCCTCCTCTACTGCCGCCGCCGCCTCGCCGTGCCCCAAGTGGTAGAGCATCAGCGCCGCGGAGAGCACCGCCGCCGTGGGGTTGGCCAGGCCTCGGCCGGCAAGCTCCGGGGCGGAGCCGTGGACCGGCTCGAAGAGGGATAGCCGGTGGGGATGGAGATTGGCGGAGGCCGCGAGCCCCAGGCCACCCTGGAGCGCCGCCCCCAGATCGCTGAGCAAGTCTCCCAGCAGATTGTCCGCCACCACCACCTCGAAGTCCCCGGGCTGAAGCACCAGCTCCATGGCCACCGCGTCGGCGTGGGCCGCCCGCGCTTCCACCTCCGGATACTCCGCCGACACCGCCTGGAAGCAGCGGTGCCACAGGCCGTGGCCATGTTCCAGGGCGTTGCTCTTATGGGCCAGACACAGCCGCCGGCGGGGCATGATGGTGGCGTGCTCGAAGGCCGCCCGCAGGATGCGTTCCACCCCCTTGCGGGTATGAATGGCCTCCTGGATGGCGATCTCGTCCGCCGTTCCCGGCTTGAAGCTGCCGCCGGCGCCGACGTAGGCGCCCTCGGTGTTCTCGCGGAAGATGGCGAAGTCCAAATCCTCCGGACCGCGGTCCTTGAGGGGACACAGCCGGGCGTCGTAGAGGCGCACCGGGCGGAAGTTGACGTAGAGGTCGAGGCGGAAGCGCAAGCCCAGAAGGATGTCCCGGGCGTGGACGTTGCTCGGCACCCGAGGATCGCCGAAGGCCCCGGCGAGGATCGCTGCATAATCCTCCTGCAGGGTCTCCAGAGCCCCCTCCGGGAGGGTCTCGCCGGTGTCCAGGTAGTGATCGGCGCCCCACGGCAGGGTGGCCAGCTCCAAGGGCAGCTCCCAACGCCGGGTCACCACCCGCAGCACCTTCTCCGCCTCCGCCAGCACCTCCGGCCCAATGCCGTCACCGGGCACCAGGGCAATGCGCTGGGGTCTCCTCTCTCTCGGTGCAATCTCGCTCATCGCCGGGGAATCTAGCACAGGGCTCGAACGCGCATTGGCGAAAGCACTCCTCTTGCACCGCCCTACCTCTCCATGATGGACTTGCGCGGCCCGCACGCCACCGAAGATTCACCTCGGCCATCCTCGGCCCTACCCGGGAGGAGCGACCGATGCAGGAAGCAGCGCCCCTATTCACCAACGACGCCATCGTTTTGGGAATCCTCATGGGGCTCCTGGCGGCGGTCTTCTACACCTCCAGCAGCAAGCATCCGGGATGGCAGAAGTTCTACTCCATCATCCCGGCACTCCTACTCTGCTACTTCCTGCCCTCGGTCTTCTCCACCCTCGGCATCATCAGCGGCGACGAATCCAACCTCTACTTCGTCGCCTCCCGCTACCTGCTCCCCACCAGCTTGGTGCTCCTGACCCTGAGCATCGATCTGCCGGCGGTGCTGCGGCTGGGGCCGAAGGCGGTGATCATGTTCTTCACCGGCACCGCCGGCATCCTCTTCGGCGGGCCTTTGGCGATCCTCATCACCTCCTGGATCAACCCCGACATCGTCGGCGGCAGCGGCCCCGACGCGGTGTGGCGAGGCATGACCACCGTCGCCGGCAGCTGGATCGGCGGCGGCGCCAACCAGACCGCCATGAAGGAAGTCTTCGAGGTCGGCGACGACCTCTTCTCCGCCATGATCGCGGTGGACGTCATCGTGGCCAATATCTGGATGGCGGTGCTGCTCTTCTGCGCCGGGCGAGCGAAGCAGATCGACCACTTCACCGGTGCCGACGCCTCCGCCATCGACGACGTCCAGCGGCGGGTGGAGGAATACCAGGCCCAGGTGCGCAAGATCCCCACCCTCGCCGAGACCATGGTGCTGCTGGCGGTGGGCTTCGGAGTCACCGCCCTGGGGCACTTCGGCGCCCAGCTCATCGTGCCGATGATGGAGCGCCTGGGGGAGAGCGTCCCCTTCATCCAGCGCGCCAGCCTCACCAGCTCCTTCTTCTGGATCGTGGTCATCGCCACCACCGCCGGCCTCATCCTCTCCTTCACCAAGGCGCGGCGCCTGGAGGGTGTCGGTGCCTCGCGGGTGGGCTCGGTCTTCCTCTATGTCCTCATCGCCTCCATCGGCATGAAGATGGACATCACCGCGGTGTTCGAGAACCCGGGGTTCTTCCTCGTGGGAGCGATCTGGATGAGCATCCACGCCGGCCTGATGCTGGTGGTAGCCTACGTCATCAAGGCGCCGGTCTTCTTCATGGCCGTGGGTAGCCAGGCCAACGTCGGCGGCGCCGCTTCGGCACCGGTGGTGGCCTCCGCCTTCCACCCCTCCCTGGCCCCGGTGGGCGTGCTGCTGGCAGTCTTCGGCTACGCCCTGGGAACCTACGCTGCGTGGGCCTGTGGCCTGCTGATGCAGGCGGTGGCGGGCGGCGGCTAGCCGCCCAGTCGGCGGTCGCGGCGCTCGCGCAGCTCGAAGACGGCCATCAGCACGCCTACCACCGCCAGAGCCACGGCGAGCATCAGCGGCGCCTCCGAGCCTCCGGCGAGGCCCAGGGCGTCGATGAGCCACAGCAGGGCTGCGAAGACCAGCACGGTACCGGCGGCGCGGAAGGACTGGGTACTGGAGCTCTCAATACGGTTCATTCGGCTCTCCGGGAACAATGTTCCAACCCCTGGCGGCGGCTGGCGGCGGGTTGGGGTACGCCGGGCTGCAGCCGCAGCCGCGGCTTGAGGGAAAGGTCGTAGCGCAGCGGCAGGTCGGGGAAGAGGAAGGCCGACTCCACCTGCGGCCAGGGGCTGCCTCCGAGGGGCAGGCAGGCTTCCAGCAACGCCCCCTCCGCCACCCGCGCGGACATGGGCCATGGATCTACCTCCGGAATCTCGGTGGCGACCCGCCGGAACCCCTTGCCGGTGCGGAAATAGCTTCGCCGCCGGCGCCGGAAATACTCCACCTGCTGGAAGAAGTCACCATTGCGGGAAGCCTCCGCCGGAGGTCCCTGACAGGCCTCTACCCGCAATCGGGCACCATCCTCCACCGTCCAGCTCCAGCTCTCCGCGCCGAGATCCGCCGAGGGACGGTCGAAGGCCAGCCGCGCCGTGGCCACCGGCTCCCGCCCCAGCAACTTGGCGGCGGGAAAGACCCACGTCGGCACCAGCACGCGGCGCAGCAGCATCGACGGCACGCCATCGCCGTCGAGCACCGACAGGGCGAAACTGAATTGAGGGTAGGAGAAGCGCACCATGGGCACCGCCGCCAGGCGCACCCCCTCGTGGAAGAGGAAGAGGGCGGTGACCAGCACCCGGCTCTCGCCGTCGATGGCGTGGATCTCGTAGCGGAGCGGCAGGGGTAGCGGCGGCAGCGCTTCCGTCGGCACCGCCCAATTGAGCAGCAGACAGTCGCGAACGATGGTGCGCAGGATCATTGCCGGATCGATTGCACCGCTGGTTTCGGCCCCGGAAACCGCGGTGGACACTCCTTCGCCGACCATATCCCGGGGCGCAGAAGCTCGCAAGGAGCGAAGGGGAAAACGAGGACGGCATCCCCTGCCGGCGCCGTCTCTCTGGTACATTTTGCCTTTGGGCCTTCGACCACCGATCCCTAGGAGAATTCTGTGACGCCGAACTGGAAGATATTTCGCCGCCCCCGCTTCAGGAGCTTCAGCCTCCTCCCCACCGCCCTCGCCTTCGTCGCCATCCTCGCCGCCGGCCTGCTGCTGACCGCCTGCGCGCCGCCGGCGGAGGCTCCCGGAGACGCTTCCGCAGACTCCGCTTCCCAGCCCGCGACCGCAGAGCCGGTGCCGGAGGTGACGGAGGCGGTACGCCAGGCCGCCGAGACCGTCACCGCCGAGGGCATGCTGGAGGACGTGCTGGTCCTCTCCGACGACAAATTGCAGGGGCGCGGGCCGGGCAGCGAGGGCGATACCGCCGCCCAGGAATACATCGCCCAGCGCTTCGAAGAGGCCGGCCTCGAGCCCGGTGCCGCCGACGGTGGCTGGTACCAGCCCTTCGACATCGTCGGTATCACCTCCGAGGCGCCGGAGACCTGGACCTTCGAGACCCCTGAGGGTCCCCTCGCTTTCGACTTCTGGGACGAGTTCATCGCCTCCAGCGGAGTACAGGAAGACACCGCCGCCATCGACGGCGCCGAGGTGGTCTTCGTCGGCTACGGCATCCGGGCGCCGGAGCACCAGTGGGACGACTACGGCGACGCCGACCTCACGGGCAAGGTGCTCTTGATGCTCAACAACGATCCCGATTGGGACCCGGAGCTCTTCGAGGGCGATCGCCGGCTGTACTACGGTCGCTGGACCTACAAATACGAGATCGCCGCCGAGGTCGGGGCCGTGGGCGCCATCATCATCCACACCACCCCCTCCGCCGGCTACCCCTTCCAGGTGGTCCAGACCTCCTGGACCGGTCCCCAATACGAGCTCCCCGCCGGCGACGAGCCGCGCATCCAGGTAGCCGGCTGGCTGACCTACGACGCCGCCCAGGAGCTGGTCACCGCCGCCGGCAACGACCTGGCGGCGCTGGAGGAATCCGCCCGCAGCCGTGACTTCCAACCCGTGCCCTTGGGGGTCAGCACCTCCCTGGAGCTCACCAACACCCTCGAGCGTACCCAGACCGGCAACGTCCTGGGCCTGGCTCCCGGCAGCGATCCCGAGCTCGCCGACGAGGTGGTGATCTTCACCGCCCACCACGATCATCTGGGCGTCGGCAGCCCCAACGCCGACGGCGACCGCATCTACAACGGCGCCCGGGACAACGCCACCGGCGTCGCCCAGATCATCGCCATCGCCGAGGCCTGGAAGGCCTTGCCGGAGGCGCCCAAGCGCAGCGCCCTCTTCCTCGCCGTAGGCGCCGAGGAGCAGGGCTTGCTGGGCGCGAAGAAATACGCCCAAGACCCCTCCTTCCCGCCGGGTCGCATCGCCGGCAACCTCAACTTCGACGCCGGCAACATCTTCGGCCCCACCGAAGACCTGCCCCTGGTGGGCTTCGGCAAGTCGAATCTCGACGAGGTGGCGGTGGCGGCGGCGGAGCTGCAGCAGCGGGAGGTCATCGGCGAGATCGATCCGACCCTCGGCTCCTTCTACCGCTCGGATCAATTCGCCCTCGCCAAGATCGGCGTGCCGGCGCTCTACTTCGGCCAGGGCAGCCGCTTCCGGGAGCCCGGGCCCAACGCCAGCAAGGAGGCGGTGGAAGCCTGGACCGACGTCCACTACCACCAGCCCAGCGACGAGGTGAGCGACGATTGGGATCCCCGCGGCCTGGTGGAGGACGCCCAGCTGGGCCTCTTCGCCGGCTGGATGGTGGCCCAGCGCCAGCAGCTGCCGGCGTGGAACCCGGGAGATGAATTCGAGGCGGTGCGCCTGGAGGCCGTAGAAGCGGTGACAGCCACGGAGGCCGCTGATTGAGCACGCTCCCCCGCCGTCAGCGCTTCCCTGAGCTGCTGACGGCGGCTCCTCGGCTACTGCGGACAGCGTTGCTACCGGCGCTGCTGGCGGCCCTGCTGACAACGCTGCTGGCAGCGCTCCTCGCCAGCCCCTCCCCCATCGCCGCCCAGGAGCCCGCCGCTCCGCCGGTGGGGGTCCCCGAAGAGGTCCCGCCCGCCGCGGAGGCGCCGCCACCGGCTCCCCTGAGCGAGGACGCCCGCCTCGGCCGGGAGGTCTACCGCCGGCTGGAGCAAATCCCGGATCTCCAGGACTGGCACGTCGAGGTCACCGACGGCGTCGCCCAGCTCGGCGGTACCGCCCTCACCGCCGCCGCCCGCGACCGGGCGGAGCAGACCGCCCGGGACACCATCGGCATCACCGCGGTGGACAACCGGCTGACCCTGCCGCCGAATCTCGAGGAACGGGTGGTGCAGCCGCTGCTCAAGCTCGAGGAACGGGGCCGGGCCGTCATCGGCTACCTGCCGCTGCTGGCGGTGGCGGCGCTATTGATCCTCTTCTTCGCCTGGCTGGCGGCAGCGGTGGCGCGCTGGGATCTGCTCTTCCGCCGCGCCGACAACCCCTTCGTCCAGAACCTCAGCCGCCAGCTGGTGCGCGCCGCGGTCTTCTTGGTGGGTGTGCTGCTGGCCCTGGAGATCCTCGACGCCACCGCCCTGGTGGGCGCGGTGTTGGGTACCGCCGGCGTGTTGGGTATCGCCATCGGCTTCGCCTTCCGGGACATGGCGGAGAATTTCATCGCCAGCGTCCTCCTCAGCCTGCGCCAGCCCTTCGCCCCCAACGATCTGGTGCGCATCGACGATCTGGAGGGCAAGGTGGTGAGCCTCACCTCCCGCGCCACCATCCTCATGACCCTCGACGGCAACCACCTGCGCATTCCCAACTCGCGGGTGTTCAAAGGGGTGATCCTCAACTACACCCGCAACCCGCTGCGGCGTTTCGATTTCGGTGTCGGGGTAGGGGTCGAGGAGGATCTGGTGGAGGCCCAGCGTCTGGGCATCGAGACTCTGCGCAAGACCCCGGGGGTGGTGGGCGACCCGGAGCCCTGGGGAGTCATCGACCAGCTGGGGGACTCCAGCGTCGTGGTGCGCTTCTACGCCTGGGTGGACCAGCAGCAGGCGAGCTTCGCCAAGGTGCGCAGCGAGGCGATCCGGCTGGTGAAGCTGACCCTGGAGGATGCGGGCATGGACCTGCCGGAGCCCATCTACCGGCTCAAGCTGGAAGGCAGCGGATTGTCCACGGCACCGCCGAAGCCGGCCCCGAAGGCCGTGCCCGAGGAGAGCCAGGCGGCGCGCAAAGCCCCCGCGGCCCCAACCCCCCAGCCGAGCCCGCCACCGG
>JAXHTF010000135.1 GCA_034211275.1 Acidobacteriota bacterium | reverse complement strand
GTCCACGTTGCCCGCGGGATCGTGCACCGCCGGCAACGTGGACGGCTTGCCCAACGTCATTCTCGAGGCCATGGCCAGCGGTCTGTCGGTGGCGGCGTCGGCCATTTCCGGCATCCCTCTGGCGGTGGAGGAGGGCGTCACCGGGCGGCTGTTGCCGGAGGGCGACGGGCCGGCCCTACGCCGCGCCCTCGCAGAGCTGGCGGCGGACCCCGAGCTCTGCCGCCGCCTGGGCGCCGCCGGCCGCGAGCGGGCGGAGCGCAATTTGACCTGGGACGCGGTGGCGGCCCGCTATCGCGCCGCCTACGAGCTGGCGCTGGGGGAAACCCAATGAGCGACGCAAGGATGACACCGCCCGCTGAGGGCGAACCCGAGGAGCGTTGGGCGCGGGAGCTGGTGTGCTCGAAGACCGGCGCCACGGCGCCGCTGGATGAGCCGGCCTTCTTATCCCCGGCGGGCTTTCCCTGGCTGGTGAGCTACGACCTGAGCCCGGCCCGCGGCCAAGCTCTGCGAGCAGGCCTGGCAGCCGCTGGCGAGGATCGGCGCCCGTGGACGTTGTGGCGCTACCGCGAGCTGTTGCCGCTACAGGACTACTCCGCCCGCATCGATCTCGGCGAGGGGGGCACGCCGCTGGTACCGCTGCGCCGTAGCGGACCGCCGGGGGTCGAGGTCCTGCTCAAGGAAGAGAGCGGCAACCCCACCGGTTCGTTCAAGGCCCGGGGGCTGTCCCTGGCGGTGAACCGTGCGCGGGAGCTGGGCGCTCCCGGCGTGCAGCTGGCCAGCGCCGGCAATGCCGCCCTCGCCCTCACCGCCTACGCCGCCGCTGCCGGACTGCCCAGCCGCGTGGCGTTGCCGGAGGATACCCCTCCGGTCATCGCCCGGCGCTGCCAGGACGTGGGGGCTCAGGTGCTCACCTCTCCGGGCACCTTGGTGGACGCCGCCAGCCGCTTGGCGGAGTTCGACGACGGCTATTGGAATCTCTCCACCCTGAAGGAGCCTTACCGCGTCGAAGGCAAGAAGACCATGGGCCTGGAGCTGGCGGAGCAGCTCGACTGGCAGCTTCCGGATTGGATCCTCTATCCCACCGGCGGCGGCACCGGCATCGTCGGCATGCACAAAGCCTTTGCCGAGCTGGAGGAGCTGGGCCTCATCGGTTCTCACCGCCCGCGTTTCGCAGTGGTGCAGATGGCCGGCTGCGCCCCCATGGTGCGGGCCTTCGAGCAGGGCACCGAGCACGCAGAGCCGTGGCAGAACGCCGATACCAAGGTGTGGGGTCTGCGAGTACCCAAGGCCATCGGGGACTTCCTCATCCTCCGCGCCCTGCGGGAAACCGACGGCGCGGCCCTGGCCATCGAGGAAGATCGCCTGCCCGGGGTCACGGAGCACATTGCCCACGGCGAAGGCCAGCGAGTCGGCCCCGAGGGGGCTGCGTGCCTTGCCGCTCTGGAGGACCTGGTGGCGGCGGGGCGGATCACTGCGGGGCAGCGGGTGGTGATCTTCCAGACGGGAGATCCGGGGAACTACTGAGAGCTTTGCTGCTCGCCTGCGGGGCGCCTCGAGGATCGATGCGCTTCAGATCACGATAGTCTGCACACCGTGGAATCCGTTCGAGCCCGTATCCGGAGTTTTCTCGACCGCCTCGTCACCGCCGGCGCCGCCAGCGCCGCCGTCGCTGGGCGGGTGGGGGAGGGCGAGCCCGAGGTTCTCGGCGCCGCTGCGATTCCTGGCCTGGCCGCCGCCCCTTCCGACATCCGCTTCGATCTCGCCTCCCTCACCAAGCCCTTCACTGCCACCCTCGCTCTGCTCCTCGACGCCGCCGGTGAGCTGCTGCTGGACTGCGAGCTGGGAGAGCTTTGGCCCGAGACCGCCCCGGCCCTTGCCCATTGCCGCCTGGAAGACCTTCTGCGCCACCGCTCTGGCCTCGCCCCCTGGATTCCGCTCTATCAGCTGGTGAACGGTCGAGGGGAGGCGCGGGCGGAGATTCTCAGGGGGCGATGGCTGCACGGAGAGGCAGAAGGCAGGGCGGTGTACAGCGATTTGGGTTACATCCTCTGGGGTTTCGCTGCGGAACGTCGAACCGGCCGTTCCCTGGCGGAGCTGATGGAACAGCACGTCACCGTTCCCTGGGGGCTGAAGACGATCCGGCCCCTCGATGCCCACTTCCAGCAGAACGTGCTCCTCAGCCCCATGGATACCGCCAAGGAAGTGGAGCTGGCGGAGGGCTTGGGTTTGCGGGTACCGCTCCAGGCCTCGCCCCTGGAAGTGGTGCAGGAAGGGGTCGGGGAAGGATTGGTCCAGGACGGCAACGCCCGATTCCTCGCCGGGCGCTCAGACGGTGGAGCCCTCGGAGCCCTCAGCGGTCACGCCGGGCTCTTCGGGTCGTTGGGGGATGTGCTGACCTTCGGCCAGGCTTGGCTGCGGGCTGCTCTGGGCGAACCCTCCGCCCCGATGCCACGGGAGCTGGTTCGGCGGGCTCTTTCCGAGCCCGGGGCAGGCAAGCCAACGGGCTGGGCCTTGGGCTGGGCCCGGCAGGACGACGCGGGCAGCTCCGGCCCGGGTCTTTCCTCCAAGGCCTTCGGTCATCCCGGCTTCTCCGGCACCAGCCTATGGATCGATCCGGAGCGGCGGGAAGCCTACGCCCTGCTGGCGACTCGAAATTCACCGCAGGAAGACTTCAACCGCTGGCGGCGGGAGTTCCATCAGCTGGTCGGGTAGCTTCTACTATTCGGGTAGGGCCTCGCCAGCGAGGTCGCAACTATTCGGGTAGGGGGCCTTCAAGTAACTCAAAAGAAGAGTCTTAGGGCTGTCTTCGTGCTGCGGAACATCGCCCCCGGTCCGTCGCTGTGGGTGTTCCACGGCATGGTGGGATCCCCCGCTGGGGAGGCCCTCATTCCTGCGAGCCTTGCGCTAGCTGATGATCCGGCAGGCTGTCCTCTACATGTCTCAAGGACGGCTGGGCGAGGGCGATGGAGAGGAGGAGGAGGCCGGCGATGCCGCTGAGGGCTAGGAGCAGGCCCATGCCGGCGCCGGGGCCGGTGCCGAAGACGGGACCGAGGCTCGGGGTGAGCTGGCCGCCGGGGGAGAGAGCGGGTTCGAAGAGGCGATCCGCCAGGGGGCCGGCGAGGAGCATGCCCGGGAGACCGGCGAGCTGGGCGATCTGACGGCGGACGGCGAAGACCCGCCCCTGGAGGTCCGGTGCCACCTTGGCCTGCCAGATGGCCTGGTTGGAGCCGTTGGAGACGGTGATGGCGAGGGGGAAGAGGAAGGCACCGGCGGCCCATACCCAGGCGGTTTGGCCGCTGCCCAGGATCAGATTGCCGAGCATCGCCAGAAAGATGCCGGCGAAGACGCCGTGGACCCTGCGCCGGGGGCCTCCCCAGGAAGCCAGCAGCAGACCGCCGACCAGGCCGCCGATCCCCGCCGCCGCCTGCACGTTACCGAGGATCTGGGCGTCACCGGCGGTGCGGGCGAGGATCATGGGGGAGCGCAGCACCACCGCGAAGCTGGCGAGAAAGTTGACCGCCGAGAGCAGCAGCTGCAGGCCCAGGAGGCCGCGGCGGGCGAAGATGTAGCGAAACCCCCAGCTGGCTTCGTGGAGCAGGCTTCCGCGACTGCGGGCACCTTCCTCCGAGACTTCCGGTTCGGGAATTCGTAGGAAGACGAGGATCATCAAGGCCAGCCCCAGGGTGGCGAGGTCGAGGACCAGCAGGCCGCCGTAATTCAGCCACGGTAGCAGCGCCGCCGCCAGCGGTGGACCGAAGGCGCGGGAGGCGGTCTCGGCCATGGAGATGAGGCCGCTGGCGCGGGCGTAGTGCCGGCGCGGCACCAGCACCGTGACGGCGGCGGAGTAGGCGGGGAATTGGAAGGTCTCGAAGGCGCCGGAGAGCACGGCGCCGACATAGAGGTGCCAGACCTGGAGATGCCCCGTCAGGTAGAGCGTCAGCAGGGCGGCGGTGACCGCTCCGGCACCCAAATCGCTGAGGATCAGGGCCCATTTGCGCGGCATCCGGTCCGCCACGGCCCCCGCCAGTGGGCTGAGGAGCACGGTGGTGCCCATCTCGAAGAAGCCCAGGAGCGCCAAGGTGGTGGCCTCGCCGGTCTGCTCCCAGGCCCAGAGCATGACCGTGAAGCGGCCGATGGCGGTGCCCAGGAGGGAGAGCACCTGACCGGCCCAGAGGGAGAGGAAGACGCGGGTGCCCCCGGGGGCGCCATCGCCGACAGGAGCGGGGCTGGGGGTAGGGGGACGAGAGGTGCGCACGGGAGCCTTCGGGGATCGTCGCCGCGGGATGGCGGCGTCGGCGGATCAGCCGCCGGCGACCTCCAGGGCCAGCCCCACGCGGGCACCCCGGGCGACATTGACCACCGCTCCCAGGCGCTCCGGTGCCAGACGCAAATACGGGCCGCCGTAGGTCTCGCCGAAGACCATCAGGCCCCAGACGATGCGGTGGGGCGCGGTGCCGTCGTCGCCGTCCTGGAGCACCGGCATCACCGGCTCCAAATACTCCTGGGCGATCCAGCTGCCTTCTTCCAGCGCCTGCTTCACCAGCGTCTGCCACTCCGCCTCCGGGAGGGCGCGGCCGACGTGCACCTGGGCGCCGCCGTAGCCCTGGCCGGCCTTGAGCACCAGCTCCGTCCGGTGGCGCTGAAGAAGCTTCGGCAGAGGCAGCTCCAAGCCCCGAAAGACCGTTGCCCGGGGGCTGACCTCTCGAGTCCAGGGGATGGCCCGGCGGATCAGAGCCCGCTCCTCGTCGGTGAAGAGGGGGGACTCGCTCTGGCTCGACAGCAGCGCCAGCCATCGTTTGTCCCCGAGGACCATGCCGTGGGGACTGGTGTAGCAGTGGATCTGGCCGGCCTTGAAGGAGCGGAAGATCTCACGGCTGGCTTCGGTGTCGTTCTGTTCGATCACCGCGTGGTACCGCACGCCGTTGACGTGCACCTCGCCACCGGGGAAGGCGAGGTCCTGGACTCGGGCGAGCTGCAGGCGCACTGCCCGACCTGGAGCCAGCTCTTTCAGAGCGCTCAGCAGCTCACGCTGATAGAGCCGCCGAGGATGGGAGGCGAAGGAAGTGGCACCTTGGTTGGAGACCACGATGAGGATGTTCAAGGGGCCGGGGCTTGCCGCTGTCGCCAGGGGGTGCTTTAGGGCATGGCCGAGGACGTGGCGGAAGAGGGCACCGATGGAGCCGGCGGTATGGGGGATCAGTCTTTCCTGGCCGAGGAACTCGATGACGTCGGGGCGCTCGAGGTAGAGGGCTTCGAGGGCGGAGAATTGCCAGCCACCGAGATTGCCGAGGTTCAGCTCCAGCAGCTTGGGGCCGCTGGTGGTGAGCAGGAAGTCGCCACGGCAGAGGGTTTGGTCGAGGAGGTGGGGCTCGGCCAGGAGCATGGCCACGGTGGTGGCGTCGAGGCCGAGGAAGTCGGCGACGGCGGTGGCGTCACCGCCGAAGAAGCGCTGGGGGAGGGTGCGAAAAAGCTGAGTGAGCCCTACTGCGGTGGTTCCCAGCTCGCGGTTCAGGGCCGGATCGATCCACACCGGCCACGGCTGCACCGGATCCTTCACTTCCAGGGGAACGCCGCACACCGAAGGCGTGACTTTCTGGACCTGCTGGAAGAAGGGCTCGAAGTGAGCCTTGCGCCGGAGCTGGGGCCGGTCGGCGGTGAAGCCGAGAAAACGCTGCCCCAGGTCCTGGACGGACCCCGCAGCGCTCGGCATCGGGGAGATGTCGTTCAACGGCGAGCCTACTTTCTGGTCGGAGCTTGAGCGCTGCGATCATATCGCGCTGCTCCCGGCGTAAACACCAACTGGGTTCCGGTGCGGCGTCTCGGGATAGCATCCTGAGGCCACGACCAACTACGAGGAGCTGCGATGAACGATTTGCGATACCCCATCGGCCGGTTCGAGCATTCCGGGGCGGTGACGGACGAAGAGCTCGAAGGCTGGATCGGCCACATCGAGGCGCTGCCGGGGCAGCTGGCGGCGGCAGTGGTGGGGCTGACGGATGCCCAGCTGGACACCCCCTACCGACCTGAGGGGTGGACCATCCGCCAGGTCGTCCATCACGTGCCGGACAGTCATCTGAACGCCTATGTCCGCTTCAAGTGGACCCTCACCGAGGATCGGCCGACCATCAAGGCCTACGACGAGGCGGCCTGGGCGGAGCTGCCGGACACCCGCCTCACTCCCGTCGCCACCAGTCTCGAATTCCTACGCCTGCTACACGCCAAGTGGACGGTGCTGCTGCGTTCCTTGGGACCTCAGGAGCTGCAGCGGGAGTTCGTCCACCCCGAGTGGGGCACCGTCTCCCTGGCCCACACCGTCGGTACCTACGCCTGGCACGGACGGCATCACGTGGCCCACATCAACCGGGCGGTGGAGCGGGAGGGCTGGCGTTAGGGTCGACAGCGCAGTCACTACCCCGGGCCCTTGGCGTTCCGACGGGAAGAGATGATGCCGGGGACTAGTCAGTGAGGGGCTCGGCGCAGGCGATGCCCAGGTTCCTCCGAGCTCCGGGGTCGGCGGGATCGATACGCAGGGCCATCTCGTGGGCGAGCACCGCTCCGGCGGTATCTCCGGAGCGCCGCAAAGCGACCCCGAGGTTGCTCCAGACGGTACCCAAGGAGGGGTCTAGCCGCAGCGCTCGCCAAAGGATTTCCACCGCCTCGGCGGCGGAGCCCTGGGCCAGGCGCTGGGCGCCACGGTTGGAGTGGTAGAGGGCCAAGGCGGTGCGTCGGCTGATGGTCCAATGCCGCTGCGGATCGTAGGCTTCCTCGCCGGCGAGATCGAAGACCCGTCCCTCGAAGAGCACCGCCAGATGTCCCCGCTGGATTTCCAAGGTACCGGAGCGGTCCGTCGTCGCGACCTGTCCGGCGAGGACGAAGCGCAGCTCGATGTCCAGCTCCCGCGCCAGGCTGGAGAGGAGCAGAGCAAACCCGACACAGTCGGAGCGGCGGGTCTCGAAGGCCTGACGGGCAGTGGGGGTGGGGCCGGTGATCTCCTCGATGAAAGCCGGTCCGGGGCGCACAAAGGGTCGGTGGAGAGCTTGGAGTCGCTGAAGACGGTCGGTGAGGCCGCGGGTCCTTTGCCGTGCCCAGGTACCCATGGCGACGGTGGCTTCCAAAGGATTGGGAATGGCCTCCAAGGAGTCCTCGGCGGGCGCGGTCTCCGATTCATCACACCATAGTGGGCCGCCGGGGAAGGCCGCGAAGAGAACGAATAGGATGAGCACCGAGTTGCCCAAAGAGCGAACGTTCGTGCTTTTCCCGAAGCAAGGAAGTTCCATGGAGAGCACCATCGTCTTCTCTCAGTTCACCGGCTGGATGGATTCGAGGAGGCGGTCCAGGGCTGCCCGGGCGCGGTCCTCGGCCTGGTGGTCACCGAGGAGGCCGCTGAAATGCTCATAGGCCAGCGCCAGGGCATAGAAGTCGTAGGCGAATTGCTCGGCGTCGACGGTGGGGGAGAGCTCGCCGACGTCGATGGCCTGCTGAACCTGGTAGGTGAGGTAGGAGATCCAGCGCTCTTGGGAGGCCACCAGAGCGTCGCGCACCGGCCCGGGGCGGTGCTGGTATTCGTGGGCCGCCGACATGAAGATGCAGCCGCCGGGCATTTCCTGGAGCTTGGTCCAGCGCAGCCAACCCTCCATCAACGCCTTCAACCGGGCTGCTCCCGGAGGCATCTCCCGCACCGACTCGACGACGGTATTGCCGAAGAGCTCGGTGGCGCGGTGGAGAACCTGGAGCTGCAGATCTTCCTTGTCCCGGAAGTGGGCATACAGTCCACTCTTGGACATCCCCACGGCGTCCGCCAGCTGGCCGATGGAGAGGGTCTCGAAACCCGTTTGGCTGGCGATGGCCAGAGCCTCTTCGAGGATCGCGGCTTTGGTAGCGGCTCCCTTGCCCATAAAGCGAGAATAGCACGACCGTTCGTTAATAGCAAGATTCCGAAAGAGCCTCCAAGGAGTCTGAGAGTCGGCTTGCAGGCAGGCCCCAGCGAGGGCCTACCCGAATAGTAGAGAGTGGGGAAGAATCCTTGGGGGGTATAGTCCGGGGAGCAACCGAACATCAAATCCAGGTCTGAGAGCTCAGGAGCGCTCATGAAGCTGTCCAACTCTTTTCGCGATTTCTTCGTGCCCATCACATCAGTGCTGGTGGGAGCCGCCTACGGACTGTTCTGCCGCCTGTTCTTCGCCTCGTCCTCCTTCGAAGGCTATTTCGGGGTGATGACTCTCGGTTTCCTATTCGGTGTCCCCCTGGCCATCGGTGTGATCGGAGTCCTGATGCTGCGGGAGGAAAAGGACGAGGGCTGGATCAGCTGGCTGATGGTGCCGTTGGGGATTTCCATTCTGACGCTGGTAGTGGCGTTGCTACTGGCCTGGGAAGGGATGATCTGCATCGTCATCTGGAGCCCCCTCTTCGTCGGTCTGGCGGTGATCTCCGGGTTGGTGACGGGCTTTGTCCGCAAGGCGGTGCGCAGCTCGCGGTCGCGGCAGCTGCAGGTGATGGCGGTAGCCGCTGTACTGCCCTTCGCCCTGACTCCGGCAGAGCATCTGTGGACCCCACCGCAGGCGTTGGAGATCGTGGAGAACCGCATCGAGATCGCGGCTCCTGCGGCGGCGGTGTGGGAGCAGATTCGTGAGGTACCGGCCATCGCTCCGGAGGAGCTGGCCCCTTCCTTCGTGCACCGTATCGGCTTCCCGCGGCCCATCGCGGCGACCCTCGAAGGGGAGGGTGTGGGAGCGGTGCGCCACGCAACTTTCGAGGGCGGGATTCTCTTCGTCGAGGAGGTCACGGAGTGGCAGCCGGAGCGGGTTTTGGCGTTCTCCATCCATCCGGAGAACGTACCCCCGAAGACCTTCGATCGCCACGTGGCCGTCGGTGGGCCATACTTCGATGTCCTCGACGGCCGCTACGAGCTCGAGGTTTTGGGACCCCAGCGGACTTTGCTCCGTCTATCGAGCACCCACAGGCTGAACACCCGCTTCAACGGCTACACGAGGCTGTGGACCCGGCTCTTCATGAGCCGGATCCAGGACAATATTCTGCAGGTGGTGGCACAGCGCAGCGAGGCGTAGGCCTGCTGGCTGCTCAGACTTCAGACGACCTCTTGCCGCCCCATGGGCCTTTGAGGCGCCGCTTGCCAGGAGCGATCCCGGGAGGGAGGCGCGGGGATCGGCCAGGATTGGACCGCGTCCAGCCGCCGCACCGCCGCCAGCAGCCGCTGGCCAAGGGTGGTCAGGGCCTGCCCGAGAGGCTCGTCCGCCAGCTCTCCGGTCTCGGTGGTGAACGCCGCCAGATGGCGCAGATCGCAGAGCACGGCGCGGATCTCGTCGCGGATCGCCGGTGCCGAGCTCACCGGGGCCTCCCGGCGCCGGCGGCGGACGGAAGAGAAGAGGCTGGCGGTGACATCGCGGAGAGCCTGGGCCTCAGCTTCGGAGATGGACCACAGGGCGGTTTCCCGCAGGCTGAAGAAGCGCTCCCAATCCTCCGTGGAAGGATGATCCGTGGGGGAGAGGCCAGACTTGGGATAGAGGACCTCGGTCCACACCAGGAGTCGGTCGCCGGTGCGTCCGGCTTCCCGTACCAGCTCGCGGTCGTTGGGAGAGAGAGGCCGGGCGGCCCGCTGCTGCACGCCTTTCTGTAAGAAGCCGGAGAGCACGAAGAGGTCGGCGAGAATGGCGCGGACTCTCTGTGCCACGACGGATTCCGGGTCCGGCGGCGGGGAATCTTCGAGCTGCCGGTGGATGAGCCGTTGCAGGAGACTGCTCGCAAGGCGCAGCGAAGCTTCTTCCTGCATTCCCGAGAACCATTCCAGGAAAGCTTCCCGCAAGGCTCCGGGTTCGAGGTCGGACGATGAAGGCTGGGAGGGTACTGTGGACATCTTCAAAAGGCTCCTTGGTCCGTGGAGAGCGTACGGAAAGGTGCATGGCAACAAAGGAATATTCTGCTTATCAAAAAAATGGATGCTCTCAGAGAGAGGCTAACCCGCTGTCTCGCGGTGCCGCCGGCCAGGGCACAGTTTTGGAGCTTTGTAAGAACTTGGCGGCTGAGCGAGGCGACACTTCTGACAAAGCACCTTCGCCAGGTCTCCTGCGATCTGCTGCTTCTGTGAAGTTCTGTTATTACTGGATAATTGCGAAAGGATAGAGGAGGCGGAAACTCGCGGAGATTGGAAGCTCTAGGCCTTGGGCTCTCGAGATTGCTCCGACGGCCCTCCAACTGATATGCATATCGATGCGAGACGGATCCACTCTAGAAGTAAGGAGACCGGTCATGACGACGAGTGAAGCGCTGATAGCGGATCTGGAGCGTGAGATTCCCTTGACCCGCAAGGTTCTGGAGGCTGTTCCGGAGGAGCATTTTGCCTGGAAGCCCCACGAGAAGAGCATGTCTCTGGCTCAGCTGGCGGGCCACCTCGCCGAGACGCCCAAATGGATCGAGTCGATGCTCGAGGCGGAAATGGATTTCGCCGAGGCCGACAAGGAGTACAAGCCCTTCGTGCCGACCACGAGAGCCGAGCTGGTCGAAGCTTTCGAGAGCTATGCCCAAGGCTGCATCGAGGCTTTGCGCGGCCGTGACGACGCCTTCATGGAGGCAATCTGGGTCATGCGGAGCGGGGACCAGGTGATCATGGAGACGCCGCGCAAGGTGGTGATCCGGGACATCGTCGTGCATCACAGCATCCATCACCGGGGGCAGCTGACGGTCTATTTGAGGCTGTTGGACGTTCCCGTTCCCGGCACCTACGGTCCGTCGGCGGACGAGCAGTCCTCGATGTAGCCGAGGCTCCGGGGCCCTCGAGGCCCGCAACATGAAAAGCCCCGCCGCGGAAGGTCCGCCGGCGGGGCTTTTTCGTTCGATGTCTAAGGGAAGCTAGACGTCAGCGTGCTCCGCCGTGCCGGCCTCGGGGAGCGGGCTGGGTCCGCCGGCGGAGCAGGAAGAGCGCCGTCAAGGCGGTGAGGGCCGCCATCAGCAGCAGACCCCAGGTGCCGAGGGTCGGAATCACCACCGGGTTGGAGTCGATTTCCAGATCCGCCTGGGCGACGCCGGTGGGGTCGCCCTGCACCGTCTGGCCGGCGACGGTGGCGGTGAGGGCGCTGGTGATGTTGGTGATCACCCCGCCCGGAGAATCCAGCGGGATCTCCACCTCGACGTCGAAGAGGCAGCTGCCGCCGGGGGCGAGGCTACCGCCGGTGAGGGTGATGATCGAGGAACCACTGACCTCCGAGCCCGCTCCGCAGACATCCATCAGCGGCAGATTGATCGCCACCATTCCCGGCAGCGCCGCATCCAGATCGTCGGTGAAGGTGATGTTCGAGACCCCATTGACGGGATCCGGGTTGACCAGGCTGAAGGTCAGGGTGATGGTGTCGCCGGCGATGACCATGGGCTCTGCGAAGGCCTTGGTGAACTCGAGGAAGACGATCTCCAGATCTGCCGAGGCCGGCGGGGCCTGGAAGCCGCCACCCACCAGCGGAATCGACGCCGAGAAGCTCAGCGAGCTGGTAGTGCTGGGGAAGATTCCCAGGGCCGCCGCGGCAGGTACCTGCAGCGTGGCGCCGAAGGTGCAGGAACCACCGGCGGGCAGCGAGCCGCCGCCGAAGGTCAGTACCGAGGTGCCGGAGAGCACCGAGCCGGTGCCACAGACGTCGCTGGCGGGCAGCCCGACGGCGGCCAGCCCCGGTACGGCAGCGCCCAGGTCATCGGTGAAGGCGAGGGCGCTGAGGCTGGCACTGGAGCTGGGGTTGGTGATGGTGTACTCAACGTCCACCAGCCCTCCCCGCAGCACCGGGTTGGGAATGAAGGTCTTGGTGAAGATCACCGATTCGATGACGTTCAGCACCGCCGTCGCGGTGCCGCTGTTGCCGGCATCGGAGGTCAGGTCCCCGGTGACGTTGGTGTAGGCGCCGGGGGTGTCCGATGTGACATCGACAGTGACGATGCAGCTGGAGAGCGCCGCCACCGTACCGCCGGTGTAGCTGACAGTGCCACTACCGGCAACGGCGGTGAGAGTTCCGCCGGTGCAGGTCGTCGCGGCGTTGGGTGGGGTCGCCACCACCAAGCCAGCAGGCAGATTGTCGGTAAAGCCGAGGTTGCCCACCGGCGACGCGTTGACCGGGTTGTCGATGGTCAGGGTCAGGGTGCTGACTCCACCCACCGGGATGGGATCCGGTGCGAAGGCCTTGCTGAACGCCGGCAGCGCCAGGTCCACGGCGAGAGTGGCAACGGCGCCGCCGCTATTGCCCAGAGAAGACGTCAAGTCGCCGGTGGTGTTGAGATACGCCCCGGCTACCGCGGTGGTGACGTCGACGGTGACGGTGCAGGTGGCACCGGCGGCAACGGAGCCGCCGGTGTAGCTGACAGTGCCACTACCGGCGACGGCGGTGAGGGTCCCGCCGGTGCAGGTAGTAGCGGCGTTGGCGGGGGTCGCCACCAACAGATCCGTGGGCAGATTGTCGGTGAAATCGAGCCCGGTGGCCGCCGTCGTGCTGGCGGAGTTGTCGATGGTCAAGGTGAGCAGGCTGACACCCCCGGCGGTGATGGTGTCGGGGCTGAAGGCCTTGGTAAAGGTCGGCGGCGGATCGACCACCAGGGTATCGGTGGCGATGTCGCTGCTGGTCCCCAAGGACGAGGTCAGCGCGCCGCTGGTATTGACCAGGCTTCCAGCCACGGAGACGGTGACGTCGACGGTGGCGGTGCAGGTGGTTCCAGCGGTGACGGAGCCGCCGGTGTAGCTGACAGTGCCACTACCTGCGACGGCGGTGAGGGTTCCGCCGGTGCAGGTGGTGGCGGCGTTGGCGGGGGTTGCCACCAACATTCCCGCGGGCAGATTGTCGGTGAAGTCCAGGCTCGTCGCGTCGACGGTGCTGGCACCGTTGTCGATGGTGAAGGTCAGGGTACTGACTCCACCGATGATGATCGGGTTGGGGGCAAAGGCCTTGGCAAAGCCGGGTTGCGGGTTGACCGTCAGGGTGTCGGTAGCGTTGCCGCTATTTCCCGAGGACGAGGTGAGGTCGCCGCTGAGGTTGTCCAGCGCACCGGCGCTGCCGGCGGTGACGTCGGCGGTGACGGTGCAGGTGGCGCCGGCGGCGACGGAGCCACCGGTGTAGCTGACGACGCCGGTGCCGGCGACGGCGGTGAGGGTCCCGCCGGTGCAGGTGGTGGCGGCGTTGGCAGGGGTTGCCACTAACATTCCCGCGGGCAGATTGTCGGTGAAGTCCAGGGAGGTCGCTGCCAGCGCGCTGGCAGAGTTGTCGATGGTGAAGGTCAGGGTGCTGACCTGGCCGACGCCGATGAAGTCGGGAGCAAAGACCTTGGCGAAGGTTGGCGGCGGTTCGATAGTCAGATCGGCGGTAGCGGGGGTGCCCGCTACCAGCCCCGCCTGGATCAGGTCGGAAGTGGTGTTGGTGTAGGTACCTGCGCCCGTGCCGCCGGGGATCGCCACCGTGACGATGAAGGAGCAGGAAGCAGAGGGCAGCAGCTCACCACCGGTGAAGGTGAGGAAGGAGGTGCCGCTGATCTGCGAACCGGTCCCACAGACGTCGTTCTGTGGTAGGCCCGTGGCCACCAGCCCGGGCAGCGCCGCGGTCAGGTCGTCGGAAAACTCCAGATCCGCCACCGTTGCGGTGGAGCTCAGATTCTGGATGGTGAAGGTGAGCTCGGCGGTTCCTCCGGCGGTGGTGGGGCCGTCGAAGCTCTTGGTCAGGCTGAGGAAGTTGAGAAGGAGGTCGTCGGAGGCCGGAGCTCCGTCCACTGGCAGACCACCGAGACTGCCGGTGACGGCGCTAGTGGTATTGGTGGCAACGGCTCCCAAGGGAACACCAGCCGGGACCATCAAGGTCGCGCTGAAGGTGCAGGTCGCTCCCGGTGCCAGACTGGCGCCGGCGAGGGTCAAGAGGCTGGAACCGGTGAGAGTCGAACCAGCTCCGCAGAACCCCATGGCGGGAAGACCCACGGCGGTGAGCCCGGAGAGGGCGGCGTCCAGGTCGTCGGTGAAAGTCAGCGCCGTCACCATGGTGGAAGGATCCATGTTGGTGAGACTGAACTCGAGGGTCACCATTTCCCCGGGCGCCACCGGATCGTCGGTAAAGCTCTTGGTCAGTAGCAGCGCTTCAGACGAGACCATCAACGAGTCGAAGGCTGGATCGAGGGTCGCCGGATTGCTGTCGATGAGGGCGACCAGATTGCTGGTGGTGTTGGAATAGGTATCGGTAGCGGTACCTACTGGGACTTGAAGGATGACGTCGAAGCTGCAGGAGGCTCCGGCGCTCAGCTCGCCGCCGGCGAAGATCAAGGTGGAGGTACCGCTGAGAGAGGATGCGGCGCCGCAGGCGCTGGTATCGGGCAAGGGGCTTTGAGCGGTCATCCCCGGGATCACAGCGCCCACATTGTCGGTGAAGAAGATGCCCGTGGCGGTGGAGGAGGCGCTGGTGTTGGCGAGGGTGAAGCGCAGGGTCGTCGTGTCACCGGGGATGACCGGGTCATCGATGAACTCCTTGGTCAGCGTCAAACCGCTGATTTCGAGAAAGTCGCTGGCGGTGCCGCCTACCACTGACACGGCTCCGACATCGGCGACGACGGCGGAGGTGGAGTTGGTGTAGGTGCCGGGGATGGCGCCAGCGGGGACCTGCAAGAGGACGGAGAAGACACAGGTCTCTCCGGGAGCCAGCGTGCCGCCGGTGAAGGACAATGTGGAGGTGCCGGAGATCTGCGAACCAGTGCCACAGACGTCGTTGGCGGGCAGACCGACGGCCACCAACCCGGAAAGGGCGGCATCGAGGTCGTCGGTGAAGCTGATCCCGGTGGCGTCGCTAGCGGAGAATTCGTCGTGGGTGAGAGTGAACTCCAGGGTGACCGTGTCGCCGGGCTGCACCGGGTCGTCGGTGAACTCCTTGGCTAGATCCGGAGCCTCGGCGATGGTAAGGGTGGCACTGGCGGCTTTGCCAATGCGGGTGGTGCCGGCAATGGTGCCGGAGATGTTGGAAGTGGTGTTGACAAAGTCTCCTCCGGGAGCACCTGCGGCGATCATCAGATCGACGGTGAAGGTGCAGCTGCCACCGGCGGCGAGGCTGCCGCCGTTCACCATCAGCGTCAGCTCTCCAACGACGGTGAAGACGAAGGCTGTCGAGCCGGGACCGCAGAAACCCGCCGCAGGAAGACCGACGATGGTGGCATCGGAGAGAAATTGGGTGATGTTGTCGGAAAAAGTAATGTCGGTGACCGGATCCGTAGGGCTGCTGTTGGTGATGGTGAACTCGATGCTGGTGACCTCACCGGAGCCTACGGGGTTGGTGAGGAAGGTCTTGGTGAGCACCGGGGCGACGTCGACGAAGAGGGTCTCGGAAGCGGGATTGCCGGTGTACGGACTGCCTCCCAGATCGGCGGTCAATGAGCTGGTGACATTGGGGTAGGCACCGGGAATCGCGGCGGCGGGCACTTGCAGGGTGACGCTGAAAGTGCAGCTGTCGCCAGCGGCGAGGTTGCCTCCGGTGAGGCTCAACAGACTCGTTCCGCTGAGGATGGATCCGGAGCCGCAGACATCGTTGGCAGGAAGACCGGTAGCGACCAGACCGGAGAGCGTGGCGTCAAGGTCGTCGGTGAACTCGATGTTGGTTGCTGGGTTGCTGCGATCCAGGTTGCGCAGGGTGAATTGCAGATCGACCGTATCCCCCGGAAGTGTCGGGTCATCGAGGAAGCTCTTGGCGAAGTCGATGGTGTCGACGTTGATCACCAGGGAAGCCACCGCCAACCCGCTGGAGGCGGGAGGACCGAGGGAGGAGGAGGTCAGTTCTCCGGACACGTTGTCGAGCGTGCCGCCGCCCGTGGTGATGGTGTCGACGGACACGGTACAGGAGGCGCCCGCGGTGACCGAGGCGTCTCCCCCGAACTGCGGACCATAGGAGAAGGTGCTGCTACCGGGGACAGCGGAGAGAACCCCGCCGGTGCAGGTAGTGGATGCGTTGGCGGGGTCGGCGACGACCAACCCACTGGGCAAGGGGTCGCTGAATGACAGACTGAAGACCGGTGAGCCATTGGCAGAGTTGTCGATGGTGAAGGTCAGCGTGCTGCGGGCGCCTCTCTGGATCGCGGCGGGGGAGAAGCTCTTGCTGAAGCTTGGCCGGTCGGTGGCTACGGTGAGATCTGCAATGGCAGGACCGCTGTTGCCGCCGTTGGAGGTGAGATCCCCGGAGACGTTCATGTGGGTGCCGACAGTGCTCGAGGTCACCAGGACCTGGACGGTACAGGTGGCGAAGGCTCCGAGGCCTCCGCCCGCGTAGCTGATGGTGGTGCCACCGTCGGGGGCCGTCAGGATTCCGCCAACGCAATCGGTGGACGGGACCGCCGGACTGGCGAGGGTCACGCCCGCGGGCAGGTTGTCGGTGAAGGCGAGGTCGGTGAGGGCGGTGCCGGATCCATTAGTGATGAAAAAGGTCAGGGCCGTAGCACTCCCCGGGCCGATGGTGTCGGGGGAGAAGGTCTTCGTGAAAGTCGGTTGGGCGAGAGCATCCCCGGGGAGGAGAGCCAGCCAGCTGAGTACGATTGCTGTGGTAAGGGCCTTGCCGAGGGTCGTGGTCACGAGATGGCCTCCAGAACGCCGGGATGATCGAGAACCGAGTATTAGCTTGAGCTTCAGGGGGCCTCTACATTACCAGAAATCACCCGGATTCCACTGCCCGTGCGAAGACTCGAGAGCCTGGTGGGCACACTTCAGCGGCGCCGTATCTGAGGAGTTACGGGCGCCCCGTTGGGCGAAGGGACGTCACTTCGGTCGCCAGGGTTTCGGGAGCCCGTTCGCTACCACCCGGGAGGCGGGCTATCCTCCGAGGGCTGTGGGCAGCAGAGATGGGGATCGGAATGGGAGACAGACGATGAGCTGGAAGTCCGGGAGGCGGAAGAGAGCGGACGGCCGAGAGCAGTCTTTCGAGCAGCGGTCGGATGGTGGGCGAGGTCCGGCCTCCAGGAGGCTGGAGCCTCTGACGGAGGAGGGGTTGAGGTTGGCCCTCGAGGACCTGGTGGGGCGGGATTCTCGTTTGGCGGCAATTCTGGAGCGACTGGGACCACCACCGCTGTGGCGACGGGAGCCTGGCTTCCCGACTCTGGTGCACATGATCCTCGAACAACAGGTGTCGCTGGCCTCGGCACGGGCAGTCTTTGACCGGCTGCTGAGGTCGGTTGCGGAGCTGACACCGGAACGTTTCGCTGCGCTGCAAGCCGATGAGCTGCGCGGCCTGGGCTTCAGCCGGCAGAAGATTCGCTACTGCCACGGGCTGGCGGCCGCTTTGCTGGACGGCTCCCTCGATCTCTCGAAGCTGGACGAGATGGAGAATGAGGACGTCCGGCGGGAGCTCGTTCGGTTGCCGGGGATCGGCCCATGGACCGCGGAGGTCTACTTGCTGATGGCCTTGGGGCGGCCCGACGCCTGGCCGGTGGGGGACCTGGCGTTGGCGGTGGCGGCTCAGGACGTGCTGGAGCTGGAGGAGCGTCCGTCGGCTTCTGAGCTGGAAGAGCTGGGGGAAGCCTGGCGGCCCTGGCGGGCGGTGGCAGCAAGGGTTCTTTGGCACCACTACTTGGGTGGGGTTTAGGGCGGGCAAACGACTTCGAGCACGCTCCCTACCCGAATAGTATGGAGAGTTCGCATCTCGCGGTCCGTCTCCTTCCCCGACCGATCTCCAAAGCTCGAGAAACGGCCCAAACCAGGCTTCGGGTCGACAAGTTACCCGACTAGCCTGAATCAGGGCCTACCCGAATCGCAGAAGCAGTCCCCAGAGCGGCCCTGCCGGCCCCTCCAGCCTCGCTCTACCAACTTTTTCCCAAAAAGATGAGCGATGGCGGACCCGTTTCGCTTCCTTAGAAGTGTTATGAGTCACCAACCTCGATATCTTTCGCCCGAGTGCACCCTGGTCGAGGTCACGCAGAGGACCTTCCAGGGGCGCTTCCTGCTCAAACCTTCTCAAGCCCTCAACGAGCTCATCGTCGGGGCGCTGGCCCGCGCGGCTCAGCGATTCCCCGTCGACGTGGTCTATCCGGCCTTCTTGAGCAACCACTTTCACTTGCTCCTGAGATCGGAAACCCAGAAAGTTCTCTCCGACTTCATGGAATACTTCACCTCCAAGGCCGCTCGGGAGATCTGCCGTCTCTATGGATGGGAGGGGTGCGTCTTCCCACAGCCCTACAAGGTCCGGGAGATCAGTGGAGAGGAGGCCGTTCAGGTCGAACGGCTCCACTACTTGATGTCCCAGGGTGTCAAAGAGGGGCTGGTCGCCAGCCCGTTGGACTGGCCAGGGGTTCATGGTGTCCAGGCTCTGCTGGAGGAACAGCCCCTTTCGGGGATCTGGCACGACCGCACCGCCGAGTACAACGCCCGGCGCAACGGGCGTCCGGTCCGCTCGGAGGACTTCGTTCAGCCGGAGAGTCTGGAGCTCTCTCCCTTGCC